>NZ_JBIIVN010000068.1:0-11982 GCF_044339385.1 Collimonas sp.
CCCTGCCAGTATTTAGATGACTGGCTCACTGAGCAACATCAGGAAAAACAGGCGGCATAAAAACCACCTGTTGGAAGACGAAAAATCGAGGGAAGCTCAACCTGGGCCGATAACCGTGCTGGTGAATGGGCCAACCGGATACGCGACGAATTTGATGGACGCGCGATCTACTTGCGCACCGGCACCCCGATTCATCCGATGTCACCGCTGTGCAAGATCATGTGGCTACGCCATGACCAGCCGCAACTGTTTGCCCGCACCGCGCGCTTCGTTGGCATCAAGGAATACGTTTTCTATCGATTGTTCGGTACTTGGCTGGTCGATCACTCGATCGCCTCTGCCACCGGTTTGTTCAACCTGCAGCAACTTGACTGGGACCTTGGTGCGCTTGGGCTGCTTGGCATTGACGCCAATCAGCTGTCGCAACTGGTGCCGACCACGCACCGCCTCAGCGGTCTGCAACCTGCGGTGGCCCGGCAACTCGGATTGTTGCCGACTACGCCATTTGTGATCGGCGCCAATGACGGCGTGCTGTCCAACCTTGGTGTCAACGCCATCGGCCCCGGCCAGGTGGCGGTGACGATCGGCACTTCAGGCGCGATGCGCACGGTCATCGACAGGCCGCTGACTGATCCATCCGGGCGCACGTTCTGCTACGCGCTGACCGACAAGCACTGGGTGGTCGGCGGTCCGACCAACAATGGCGGCAGCATCTTCCGCTGGGTCCGTGATGAATTAGCCACTGCCGAAGCCGCCGCCGCCAGCGCCGCCGGACAGGACGCATACGAAGCCTTGACTAGCCTCGCCGAAGCGGTGGCCGCCGGCTCCGAAGGCTTGTTATTCCATCCTTATCTGGCCGGTGAGCGTGCGCCGTTGTGGAATGCTGACGCGCGCGGGTCATTCTTCGGTCTGGCGCTGCATCACCGCAAGCCGCACATGATTCGCGCCGCCCTGGAAGGGGTGATTTTCAGTTTGTATAGCATCTTGCCGGCGCTCGAGGATTTGATCGGCCCCACGCAACGTATGATGGCGACCGGCGGCTTTGCCCGTTCCGCTCTGTGGCGGCAGATGATGGCGGACATTTTTAATCGCGAAGTCGTGGTGCCTGAGAGCGTTGAATCGTCTTGTCTCGGCGCAGCCGTTCTTGGTTTGTATGCGCTGGGTAAAATAGAGTCGCTGGAGAAGATCGCCGACATGGTGGGAGCGACGCATCGGCATCTGCCGAATCCGGACAATGTCGTGCTCTATGCGCGCCTGTGGCCGATCTATGCAGCGATTCCGCAACTGTTAGAGCAGCAGTATCGGCAGTTGTCGCAGTTTCAGCGCGCGGTGGGCTCGAAGGCTTGAGACTGTAACCCGCAGCGTGGGCAAATCTGCCCACGCGTAGTGCAATGCATTGTCTCTTCCATTGTCTCTTGCAGTGCCATCTGCACAGCTGGTTTTATGCTGTTATTCGGCTGTTATTCGGCTGTTGTTCGGCTTTTATTTTGTTTGTTTTGTTTGTGTTGAATTCGACTGCCTGGCACGGACGGTTGAGGACAAAGTCGCACGGATCGTGTCATTCGTCGCACTACGGCGATTCTTGAACTCTGGCCCAGAACCGTTAATCTTCCTCTTCCGGATCAATCACACTGAATTTTTCATGTGCCGTCGCGCTCAGGTGGTTGCGTAGCCATTTGTGAGCCGGGTTACGCACATTGCGCTCGTGCCACAGCATGTCGACATGCACCGCCGGTGTCGGAAACGGTAGTTCGCGTGCCACCAGGACGTCTGTCATGCCGGTAGCGCCGATCAGATGGCGTGGTAATACCGTCAGCAGGTCGGAACTGGCGACCACGCGACCGGCGGTGAAAAACTGGTTGACCGTCAGCAGGATGCGCCGCTCACGACCCATCGCCGCCAGCGTTTCATCGATCAGACCATGGGCACGGCCCGAGAAGCTGACCAACAAGTGATGCGAAGCGCAGTAGTTGTCCAGCGTTAGTACCTGGTTGGCCAGCGGATGGTTCTTGTGCATCACGCACACATATTCGCCGGTGTAGAGCCGCTCGTGGTGTATCGGCGAAGCGCTGGTGGTTTGACCGCCAGCCAGCTGCGCCGCCACGCCCGGGAAGAAGCCGACTGCCAGATCGACGTCGCCGCGCAACAGCATCTGGCGCGGATCGCGGGTGGTCAGCGGCACCATGCGGATGTTCAATTGTGGCGCTTCGCGCTCGATGGTACGCACCAGCGGCGGCAACCACAAGGCGGCGGTAGCGTCCGCCATGGCCATTTGAAAGGTGGTGTGGGCGCGGGCGACGTCGAACGTCTCCGGCGTGATGGCGGTTTCCAGATCGGTCAACGCGCGCCGCACTACCGGCCATAACTCCTCGGCATGCTGAGTCGGCTTGACGCCATGCGCGGTGCGGATCAGCAACTCGTCGTTGAGGGTATCGCGCAGGCGCTTCAATGCGTTGGAAACGGCGGGCTGCGTCATGGCCAGGCGGCTGGCTGCGCGTGTCAGGTTTTGCTCTGTCATAACGGCATCGAAGACGCGCAGCAAATTTAAATCAAGCGTTAGAAAGCTCATGGTCGGCTCATCGTTAATTTTATTTTAATAAGATGCAGAAACAATTCGTTTTGCCACAGAAATATTCATAAATATTATATCTGTTATGTGAAATCACAATGACAGAATGCGCGTCGGACATAAATATTGCAGCGCCGCAAAAAACAATATCAAGTTTGATTATGTCTGAAATATAAATTGGATGCTGATATCGCATCCGTTATTGCCCCAAGTCCGGCGCATCGGCTCTGCCAGCGCTGACACCGTCTGCAAAACAACAATGACGGTGGATCCGCTGGTTTTCAATTGCCTGTCATATTATTCGCAGAATACATAACTGATATCGAAAATCGGAATTGGATAGGTTTCTTCTTAATGAATATACTGCAATGCAACAACACCATGAAAAGTCGTTTGTATGTCCTTATTTGCTCTTGCTCTTGCCCTACCTGCTGAAATTGCCTTGTTCGACGTGTCGGCGTTGTTGGCCGTTGCCGCGAACCTGTTGCGGCCGGTGCTCGGGCTGGGTGCGGCGGCAACGTTGATGGTCTATTTCAAGCCGCTCTGGATGGGCCTGTTGCGAGCAGCGCTGATGTTGATTAAACCGCGCAAGTCGCTGGACCAGCGCATTGCGCGCAGTAAGTTTATGGGGCAGCAATTGATGCGTCGCCTGGCCAACGATCATGCTGCCAGCCAGCCAAATCTGGCCGCCGAACTGCGTTTGCTGGCCGGCCGCGATTAACGACGAGGAGTCACCAGATGCACCAATATATCTATCATGACGAAGACGGTTATCCGACTGTAGCATTAACCCAATGGCTGCGCGCGTAAGGCACGCGGGTGTTGGCCTGGATGGGTTTGCACTGCCTGTAAGAATTGTACGCAAGACTGGCGCAGAAAAATTTGTCTGCCGTTTTGCACCGCCGTATTTCTGACGTCTCCTCTTTCCTGCGATGGAAGGATTGACCCCGCTGCCTGAACTGGCAGCGGGGATTTTTTTGTCCTTATTTGGGTTGCGCTTTCGCCTGAATTTTCGTGCATGATGTCGCATAAAAAATGCCTGTAATGTATTCAGGCATTTTGCTTGATGTGCATCTGAAACGATGCTGCATCAGCACTGTGTGGCGAGTTCTCAAAACATCGTCATCCCGACCAACGCGGGGATCCACATTGCGCAGCAGGATGACTAAAATGGATTTCCGCCTGCGCCGGAAGGATGAGGGTATCAAGTCGGGGACGCCTAGTCGGGGATGCCACGCTGCGGCAACTGAATTGGCGGCGCTGACTTGGCAGCGCAGGCTCGGCACATTGGTGCCCACGTTCAACGAACTCAGCGATTGAGGGACTTTCGGCATGCGCATCATGACCTGCCCAGCCAGTTCACAAAAATAAAAATGGCGTTCAGTCTTCACTGAACGCCATTACCGCTAGCAACGCCGGTTTTTATGTGCCGCGCGGCTCCGCGTTTAGTCAGCCAGTTGCTTTTCCAGCGCTTGTTTCACCGCCACCAGTTCTTGCGGCAAATGATGCTTCAGCTTGTCAAACAGCTCGGTGTGTAGCGCTGTTTCAGCTTTCCAGGCAGCCTTGTCGATCGACGTGATATGGTCGAATTGCTGCTCGCTGAAATCCAGGCCTTCCCAGGTCAGGTCGGCAAAGCGCGGAGTCACGCCGAACAGGTGCTCGACTCCCCCGCTCTTGCCGTCGAGGCGATCCAGCATCCACTTCAGCACGCGCATGTTGTCGCCGAAGCCAGGCCAGACAAACTTGCCGTCGGCATCGGTGCGGAACCAGTTGACGCAGTAAATCTTCGGCAACGCAGCGGCACCCTGCTCACCGTGTGCGGCCAGCTTCTCGCCCAGCGCCAGCCAGTGCTGGAAGTAGTCGCTCATGTTGTAGCCGATGAACGGCAGCATCGCGAAAGGATCGCGGCGTACGATGCCTTGCTGTCCAGCTGCCGCGGCAGTGGTTTCCGACCCCATCGTGGCTGCCATGTAGACGCCCTCTACCCAATTGCGCGCCTCGGTGACCAGCGGCACTGTGGTGGAGCGGCGACCGCCGAAAATGAAGGCGGAAATCGGCACCCCGGCAGGATCATCCCACGCGGCGTCAATCACCGGGTTCTGGGTTGCTGCAACGGTGAAGCGGGCGTTCGGATGTGCCGCCTTGGCGCCGGTTTCCTTGGCGATTGCCGGCGTCCAGTCTTTGCCCTGCCAGTCAATCAGGTGCGCTGGCGCTTCCTTGCTCATGCCCTCCCACCAGACATCACCGTCGTCGGTCAACGCCACGTTGGTGAAAATTGTGTTTTCACGCAGCGAAGCCATACAGTTATGGTTGGTCTTGTCGTTGGTGCCCGGGGCCACGCCGAAATAGCCTGCTTCCGGATTGATCGCATACAGGCGGCCATCGCTGCCGGGTTTGATCCAGGCGATGTCATCGCCGATGGTGGTGACTTTCCAGCCCTCGAAACCCTTCGGTGGGATCAGCATGGCGAAGTTGGTCTTGCCGCAAGCCGATGGGAAGGCCGCGGCCACGTAATGTTTCTTGCCCGCCGGCGATTCGACGCCGAGGATCAGCATGTGTTCAGCCAGCCAGCCCTGGTCCCGCCCCATGGTCGAGGCGATGCGCAATGCAAAGCACTTCTTGCCGAGCAGCGCATTGCCGCCGTAGCCGGAACCGTAGGACCAGATTTCCCGGGTTTCCGGATAATGGACAATGTACTTGGTTGGATTGCAAGGCCAGGCCACATCTTTCTGGCCCTCTGCCAACGGTGCGCCGACGCTGTGTACGCATGGCACAAATTCACCATCGGTGCCGAGCACGTCGCACACGGCTTGGCCCATGCGAGTCATGATGCGCATGTTAACGGCGACGTAAGGTGAGTCGGACAGTTCGACACCGATATGCGCAATCGGCGAGCCCAGCGGGCCCATCGAAAACGGCACCACATACATGGTGCGGCCTTGCATACAGCCATCGAACAAGCCATGCAGCGTGCCGCGCATTTCGGCCGGATCGGTCCAGTTGTTGGTCGCGCCGGCGTCTTCCTGCTTAGTCGAGCAGATGAATGTACGGTCTTCAACGCGCGCCACGTCCGACGGATCGGAGCAGGCCAGATAGCTGTTCGGACGCTTTTCCTGGTTGAGTTTTTTCATGGTGCCGGCAGCCACCATTTCGCCGCACAGGCGATCGTATTCGGCTTGCGAGCCATCGCACCAGTAGATACGTGCAGGCTTGGTCAGTGCTGCGACTTCGGCAACCCAGTTGATCAGCTTTTGCTGTTTGACGTAGGCCGGTGCGTTCAGTGCGGCGACGCCGCCCATCAGTGGTTGATTCATGAAAAACTACCTCCAATACCAATAAAGAAATCTTTCCATTCCAGTGCGGCGCGCGGCGCTCGGGCAACTGGATTGCCAGGCGGTTCTGGCTTTGCTGTGATGCTAATCGCTGTCAGTAAGCTATCGCTAGATGACCAACCACAGCGAAGATGAAATAATGGGTGTGGCTCAGATCAGAGTTCGCGCGGCTTTTATTGCTGGCAGATACCGAATGCGAAGGCTGATATTGTCTCTTTTGTAAAAGTTGTCCAGGAAAAGTGGGGCGATTGTACACCCGATTTGTAGTGAAAATGACCAACCTTTGTAGTAAGGTATTTTCCGTTTTCCGTTTTCCGTTTTCCGGATGCTGTTGCTTTATTATGCAAAGCCCGTTTTTTAAGCGTTTTCAGCTTTTTTTCTTTCATTCCCCGACCAGGAAGTCGCCATGAAAATTGCCATACTGGATGATTATCAAGACAGCGTCCGCCATCTCGATTGTTTCAAGATGCTCGATGGCCACGAGGTGAAAGTGTTCAACAATTCTGCCCGCGGTACCGGGCGGTTAGCGATCCGGCTGGCACCATTCGAGGCGCTGGTACTGATTCGTGAACGCAGCGTTTTTTCAAAGGCTCTGTTGCAAAAGCTACCCAACCTCAAAGTGATTTCGCAGACTGGCAAGGTGAGCGGCCATATCGATGTACAAGCCGCAACCGAGAGTGGCATCGCCATCGTGGAAGGCGTCGGCGATCCCACCGCGCCGGCCGAACTGACCTGGGCGCTGATCATGGCTGCCAGCCGCCGGATTCCGCGTTACGTCGCCAACCTGCAGCAGGGCCAATGGCAAATGGTGTCGTCGCGGCCGCAACACAATGTGCTCGGCAATGTTCTCAAGGGACGCAACCTGGCGATCTGGGGCTATGGAAAAATCGGGCGCTTGATTGCCGGTTATGGCAAGGCGTTTGGCGTGCGGGTGGTGGTCTGGGGACGTGACGCCAGTCGCGCCGCGGCGCTCCTCGATGGCTATCAGGCAGCCGATTCGAAACAACAGTTTTTCGCTCAAGCCGATGTGCTGACGTTGCATCTGCGTCTGAACGATGCGACACGCGGCATCGTCGAAGCCGCCGACCTGGCGTTAATGAAGCCGAGCGCCATTTTTGTCAATACCAGCCGCGCTGAACTGGTCGCCAGCGATGCGTTGGTGCCGGCTTTGCAGCAAGGTCGTCCGGGTTATGCAGCGCTCGACGTCTATGAGACCGAGCCGCTGCCGCCTGCCTCGCCGCTGCTGCAAATGGACAACGTGCTCGCCACGCCGCATCTGGGCTACGTGGAAAAGGATAGTTATGAGTTGTACTTCCGTGCGGCGTTCCAGAATGTGATGGACTTTGCCAGCGGTACGCCTAAGAATGTTTTGAATCCAAGTGCCTTGCTGCAAAAAAAATCGTAGGCTGGGCCCGAATAAGCGCCCTTCGCAGTCTGGGCGCACTCAATCGTCGTCGGCATCGTTCGGTAAGATCAGCTTGTTCAGTCTGGCTGCGGGTGCCGCCAGTGTGGTGTCGTGCCACAAGCCGTTCCAGCCTGGCGGCCATGGCAAAGGCGGCCCGCTGTACGGGGCGACATTGCTGCGTACCGCAATCACCGGCAGGCTTTGCGGCAATGTGCCGCCGCTCCAGCCAAGGCTAAACGCATAGTCGGGCAGCAACGCCTCGCAGATGGCGGCAAACCAGTTGCTATGATCTTCATCGCGCCCCAATGCCTGCGCCAGGCCGGGCGGATCGAATTGCGCCAGCGCGCTTGCCAGTTCGGCTGCCGAAGCGCCGGGTTGGTCGCCCCAGCCAAGGATCGGATTGAAATTGTAGTCGGCGCCGGACCCATACCAGCCCTCGCGCCACGGTCGTTCCATCCAGTTGCGACGGCCGCAAAACAGGTGCCAGCGCCAATGCAGGCCGGACGGTTTGGGCCAGTTGTACAGATACAAACGCTGATAACCGGCACGATGCAGCTCGCGCACCAGCGCCATCAGGCGCGCATGCGGCATGCGCTCCGGCGGTGCGCGCCGGAACAGGATCGGCTCACCATCGGCGTGTTGCAATTCGTCGGATGACAGGTTCATATCAAGGGTTCGCACTTCGCTACCGAAACGTGCCGCGACCCAACCGGTCAGCAGGTTGACGGAGGTGATGACGCCATAGCCACGATAGCGATGGAAAATAACGGTGCCGGGTGCGATGGGTTTCATTTTTCGTGCGTCGGAAATGGTGTACGTTGCGATCATGCCGAGATCAAATGCTACCAGTGTAGCCGCAGCGCTGCTTTTTCATCTGTCGTAAAAATGCAGCGTCGGCGGTTGCCGGCCCAGCCCTGATAGCTTTATTGCCGGCCGTGCTGGCGGCTGCAGCGCGGATCGTGGTATTTATACTGTTTTACTGTTCGGCCGTCGTCGGCGCAAATCGTCGGCATGGCGATTGAGCGGCAACAATTGTAGAAAAGGAAATGAAATATCATGGCATTACGCATCATCTCCACCGGCGGCACCTTCGACAAACACTACGACGAGATCGCCGGTAAATTGACCTTTGCCGCCAGTCATTTGCCGCAGGTGATTCAGCGCGCCAGGATCACCGTCGACATCGCGCTCGAAGAATTGCCGCTGCTCGATTCACTCGACATGCAGGACATTGATCGCCGCCGCGTGCTGGCATCCTGCGCGCACGCCAGCGAACCGGCGATCGTGATCATTCATGGCACCGACACCATGCGTGATACCGCCGCCGTGTTGGGCGCAGCCGCGCTCGACAAGACCATCGTCCTGACCGGCGCGATGATTCCGTACGCGATCGATAATTCCGATGCACTGTTCAATTTCGGCTTTGCCTGCGGCGTCGCGCAAGTGTTGCCGTCGGGTGTCTATGTGGCGATGAACGGCAAGATTTTTGCGTGGGACAAAGTAGAAAAGAATCGTGCGGCAGGCATTTTCGAGCCGCTGTAATCGCTGCTGCTACCGTTGCTGTTGCTGTTTGAGCTTCCCTCGATTTTTCGTCTTCCAACAGGCGGCATAAAAGCCACCTGTTGGAAGACGAAAAATCGAGGGAAGCTCATACT
The DNA here is from genome assembly GCF_044339385.1 of Collimonas sp. Lineage (NCBI taxonomy): Bacteria > Pseudomonadati > Pseudomonadota > Betaproteobacteria > Burkholderiales > Oxalobacteraceae > Collimonas > Collimonas sp. The sequence goes on from NZ_JBIIVN010000068.1 coordinate 8,962, forward strand.
GAATATTTGCCTGCACGATGCAAAGCAAAACAGGCCCCTCAAATAGCGTCATAGATGCGCCCAATTTTCATGTCCGGAGGCGCATCTGGTGTCAACGCCATGGCGATAGTATGTTTTTTCAAAGCGTTTTATTTTGACAAAAAATGGGAGCTGCGAATGGGCAAAAATCGGCTGGAGGCGTTTAGCGATGGCGTCATCGCAATCATTATCACGATCATGGTGCTTGAGATGAAGGTGCCGCATGGCACTGATTTTGCCGCGTTGCAGTTGGCGTATCCGGTATTTCTCAGCTACATCCTTAGTTTTGTTTATATCGGCATCTACTGGAACAACCACCATCACATGCTGCACGCGGTGCAGAAGATTAGTGGTCCGGTGCTATGGACCAATCTGCATTTGTTGTTCTGGCTTTCCTTGATTCCTTTCGCTACCGGCTGGATGGGCGAAAATCACTTCGCGCAACTGCCGACCGCGCTGTATGGTGTGGTGCTGTTGATGTGCGGCATCGCCTACTATATGTTGAGCCGCAGCCTGATCCGCATGCGTGGCGAGAATTCTGCACTCGCACTCGCGCTCGCCATCGGCAACGATCAAAAGGGCAAACTCTCGGTTGTTGCCTACGCGCTCGCGATTCCACTTTCCCTTGTCAACCGCTGGGTGGCACTGGGCATATACGTTCTGGTGGCAATCATGTGGCTGATCCCTGATCGTCGCATTGAAAAAGTGATTCACGACTAAGCCTGGCCAGAGCGTGCACAGAGCTGGTCTGAAAAATAAGAAAGAACAAAAGCGCATGCCATCTATCTAATGTTGAACGCAGCGTACTGCGCTCGAACCGAAGGGGATGAAAATGCAAACTGCACATCGTTTTCCTGCCGTGATCAAAGCAGGCTATACCCTGATCGAATTGATGTTGGTGGTCGCGATCATCGGCATCCTCGCGGCGACTACCATACCTGCTTATCAGGGCCACTTACGGAAGGAAAGATTCGCCGCTGTCGTCATGGCCGCGGCAATGGCCAAGGTTGGGGTTGCAGTCTGCGCGCGTCAACTCAACGCCGTCGCCGGCTGCAATGGCGGCAGCAACGGCGTTCCCGCCGATCTCACCGCCAATGCCGGTAATTACGTCGCCTCCGTGACCACCAGAAATGGCATCGTGACGGTTGTCCCGCAAGAGAAAGACGGCATTCTTGCGAGCGACACCTATATCGCAACGCCAACAGTACGCGATGCCGATAGTGCCTTGCAATGGTCGATTACCGGCAGTGGCTGCATCGCCACGGCGCTATGTAAGTGATGTTGACGGCACGACCGACCTGGGGCACATGGTCAATGGCCGTATGTATTAATTTTTGACGCCGGATTCCGGCGCTGGCAACGGCACGCAATGGTCAAGGCCCATCAAGGCCCATCCGGGCCCCATGGTTGCAACTGCAATTATCAAGAATCAAGAGGCAAGCATGTATCACGAGGTTGATTGGCGACATGCGCCAAAAGGCGCAAGATGGTGGGCCATGGACGGCAGCGGCCATGCCCACTGGTTCATGGAACCGGAATACAAAGCGCGGACGCATTTCTGGTACGCCCAGGAAGTCCACGCGCCGACATTCGGCTATTCAGGCGATTGGCGCGAGAGCCTTACCGAGCGACCGGTGAAATAAAAACGACAAGATTGCTGCAGGATTGATACGTTTCAGCCAGCGCGGCGTAAAGTTGCCAGATCAGGTTGAATTCGCAAGGGCCGTTGCACCGCTGACAGCCCTTGTGGCCGCTGTTTGTCGGCAACATGTTCAACCCCATTCGTCGATATCGCTTCCAGGAAAGTCAGTACGCTGCGGTAGTAATCGATTCTCATCTGCGCTTCAAGTAACTGCCGCTCGGCTTGAAACAACGCCAAGCGAGCATCGCCCAATTCCCTCTCGGCTAGTTTCTCCGGGGTCAGGACGCACTTCATCGCTAATCGATTAAGCCAGTTCATATTGGCACCTCGTTTTTCAGGAACACCGATTCATCATAGGTCGTTCTTCGAACGACTGCTCGGATTTGACATCATTTAAAAACGGTTCTTTGTTTTCGTTTGCTTTCGGCATCGTTGATGATGAACAACGATGTTTGTATCTGAATCGCAACACAAACGGCGATGGCAGCAACAATATCTCGGCTGCGGGCGTCGACGGACACTGCCACTTGGAGTCGGCTTCTGTCGCAACCATCTTCTGCCGTAACCACCTTATCGATGCAGGCCTGCGGCTTACAACGGCTAACCGGATATGGCAGCGAAAATTCTGGGGCTGGTGGTAATGCGCTGAAGAAAGGCAGGGACATGTTAATTATCTGATATAATTTTGAGATTAATCTTACATACAACCCCTTTTCTATTTGAGAGTATTTAGTCGTTGTCACATAGCATTGTTTTACGCGCTGCTATATCTACAGCTCAATTTTTCCTTACGTCTCATTAAGTTTGCAATTCATAGTTTGTAATTCATCAGGCGATCAGATGTGCATGGCAAGACAGCGTTGGCATGGTGGTTTTCATGGTGATCCGGGTTGCTGTTAATCGCTAGTCGTTTTTTTATACAAAGTCGTATTACCGATCTGGTTCTGCGCAACGCGCTGCCGATGAAGCGCTGCTCTCGTAGCAAGTCGTCAGAGTGAAGGGGGTCATCATGTGCCGATCAAGTTGTCAGACCGCCGCGTCACAGCGGGAGTGTTGCAGCGGAGTTTTTGATGTGCGACGCCTACAGCCTGTAAGCGCCAAATTATCAATAGCGCGTTTTCGTAACAGGTCCAAGTGATGCCATTGTTTCTCGTGTTACAAGAACGGAGATACAAATGAATCATATCTATCGTGTTATCTGGAGCCACGGGTTAAACATCTGGGTTGTTGCATTGGAAAAAACCAGCGCATCGGGCAAGCAAGGTGGGGGCGAGCGGCGCAGTGCGGCAAGCACAAGTGAGACGACACATCCGAGCTTGCGTTCCCTGGCATCGATATGTGGCTTGTCGAGACAGTGGCGC
>NZ_JBIIVN010000069.1:0-11920 GCF_044339385.1 Collimonas sp.
GCATTCGACGCTTGGCTATCGTTCACCCTGCCAGTATTTAGATGACTGGCTCACTGAGCAACATCAGGAAAAACAGGCGGCATAAAAGCCACCTGTTGGACGACGAAAAATCGAGGGAAGCTCAGTTTGTACAAATGATGCTATTGACCGTATTGTGGGGATTGGCCGTTGCCTATATCGCGTTTGTGGCCAGCAACGACCAGGGACTGCTAGAGTCGCGGCGCTCGTATGAGCGGATTTTTGAAATTGCGGAAAATCTGTACGACATACCTGATCGACAGCATAAGTTATTGCAATTGGTCGATGTGTCGTTGCGTCAAGAGCAACGTAGCAGCAGGGTGACAAGCAAGCCGCCAAGCATCCGGGTGTACCAAGGCGGGCATTTGATCTATCGCTCAGAGGTGGCGCCGCATGGCGTATATGACAACCGCAGCGATCAAATAGAGACGATTGAGGAAAACGGTGTCCGCTGGCATGCCCGCACCTTACAATCGCCGCGTAGCGATGTGCGGGTTACCATCAGTGTCCCCGAAGAAAAAATCGACTCACTGGAGAGGTTAGCTTTAAATGGCGGCTACTTGATGCCCTGGCTGTTGAGTTTCCCTTTTTTGCTATTCCCGGCCTGGCTGTCGACACGTCTGGCTTTGCGGCCCTGGCATCGGGTCGCGCACGAAGTGGCCGCCAGAGGCCCGCATAATATGCTGCCGTTACAATTCAAGCCGCGGCACCAGGAATTACGCTCGATGGTCGACAATATCAATGGTTTGTTGTCGCGTATTAGCCAGACCGCAGAGCGCGAGCGCCGCTTCATCGCCGATGCTGCGCATGAGCTGAGAACGCCCTTGGCCGCGATGCGGGTCAATGTTGAGGCTTTGCAAAGCCACGTTGGGGACTCGCGTCGACGAGAGCTTCTGGCCGGAATCATGAACGGCAATGACCGCGCCACCAGACTGGTGAGTCAATTGTTGATGCTGATGCGTAGCGACGCCACTGCCAGTGTTGTACTGGAGCGGCTTAATATGGCTGCATTTCTGCAGGAACGTCTAGCGTTAATGTTCGGGCTGGCTACTCAGAAACAAGTTGAGTTGGAACTGTTGTCGGACGGCGATTTTGTCGTCCTTGGTCATCGTGAGGGGATGGAATCCCTGATAGATAACCTGGTCGATAATGCCATTAAATACAGCCCACAAGGCGGCACGGTAACGATATCTCTGCATGGCGATGGCCGCGAAGTAGTGCTGCGCGTGGCCGATCATGGGCCGGGAATAGCCCCGAGCTTGCGTGGCCGCGTTTTTGATCGTTTCTTTCGTATCCCGGGGCAGATCCAAAGTGGTAGCGGGCTAGGGTTGACGATCGCCAGAGCGGTCGCACTCCAACATGCCGGCAATATCCGCCTGAGTGCGACCGAGGGCAACCAAGGACTGCTGGTGGAAGTCAGATTGCCGATGGCCCCGTGTTGCTGACATTGAGACGAGATAAAGCCACTTCGGATCCCTACCTGCGCGATATTTTCGGTATTGTTTGAGTATTATCTTCAGTATTGCCCACCCCACTCAAACCCAACAGCGCACCAGCCGCCAATACCCAGAGCGGATGTATCTTGCTCTTGAAGGTTACCAGCGCACAGCCGCCGGCAATCGCCGCCAGGCCCTAGGTACGTGCAGAAGCCTCGGTAATCAACGCCGCGCTGGCCGCGACCAGGCCAACTGTCATGGGAGCCTGTATCGTGGCGCGCCATGGTTTGTCCTTGAAACGCCGCCAGAGGTGCAGCACTGCGCCCGTAAGGAGCGAGGACGGGCCGAATTTAGCTAGCGTGCTAACCACCACGCCGGGCCAGCCGGCGACGTGCCAGCCGACCAGCGTCACGACCATCATGTTAGGCCCAGGTGCGGCCTGTGCCAGGGCGAACATGGCGCTGAAATCCTGGGCCGTCATCCAGTGATGGATGTCGACGACCTGGCGTTGCATTTCCGGCAGGATGGTGTTGCCGCCGCCAAACGCCAGCAGTGACAGTTGGCTAAATATCGTCGCCAGGGAGACGAGTGTGTCATTCATGAAGGCAGCTTCCAGATCATCAGAACGCCGAGCGGTGCCAGCACCAGCATGGTCGGCAGCAATGGTAGCCGCAGCAGCGCAATGGCGATAAAGAACAGGGCCGCAACAATGAGCGGCATCGGCTTTTTCAGCAGCGGCACCAACATCTTCAACGCCATCGATATCAGTAGCCCGGAAGCGGCGGCGGCTAGGCCAGCGAATACATGATTGATCGCCGCGTCGTGCTGGAAATGCTGGTAAAGCACGCCGAGAGCGACGACGATCACTGACGGCGCTGCGATCAGGCCCAGTAGTGAGGCAAGGGCACCGGGTATGCCGCGAAAATGCAAGCCGATGGCGACGGACAGATTGATAATATTGCCGCCCGGTAGAAACTGACATAAGCCCAGCAACTCGCTGAACTGTCTGCCATCCAGCCAACGCCGCTGCTCGACAATCATGCGGTGCGCCAGCGGCAGTACGCCACCGAAGCCGATCAGGCCGAGTGCCAGGAAGCCGGTGAAGAGCTCGCGCGTGGAAGGCGCTGCCGCCAGGTCATCAGCGGTGCTTGCGATTTCTGTAGTCATCTGGGATTTATCAGGCATGTTTCATATTTCTCATGCGTCTCAAACGGTTAAACATTGGTAATGATGAACAGCCTCTTGAACGGCAACAGCGTAACGCCGTTCTCGCGTTGCGGATAGGTCTGCCGCAAGGCAGTAGAATAAGCCTCGCGAAAGGCGGCACGCGGCGCGACCGGCAATGCTTCCAGATATGGGCGCAGACTGGTGCCCGCAGCCCACGTGGCCAGCAGGTCAAGGGCGGGACGGAGGCGATCATTGCTAAAATGCAAGTATTGATTGGCATCCCATATGTCGCTGGTGGCATCCATGCTATCTCCTGATTTTGTCACAAGGTTGATTTGCGGATCTGATGCCGGTCAACCGCGCGAGTGGCTGATGTGGCTGATACGGTGCAGCGGATCTGAAAAAATTGATCCGATAAACGTATGTTACAAAAAATCGGCATGCTGACAAATCGACTTTTTTGCGCCACCTTTGTGAATTATAATCACAAGCATGTCACGGCAACTTCCTCCATTGCAAGCATTGCGCGTATTCGAAGTCGCTGCCCGTTTTGAGAACTTCTCTGCTGCTGGCGAGGAGCTGCATGTCACGCACGGTGCGGTCAGCCGCCAGATAGCGGCCCTCGAAGCCTGGCTGGGCATACCGCTGTTCCATCGCATCGGAAAGCGCGTGCAGTTGACCGCTGACGGTCGCCGTTACTTGCTAACGGTGCAGGCGGCATTCGACAATATTGCGCTAGCCATCAAACTATTGCGCGAGTCTGGCACGGTGCGGATGCTGCACATCAATGCGCTGCCGACCTTCGCGATGCGCTGGTTACTGCCGCGCCTGAGCCGATTTCAACGGCTCTATCCAGGCGTCGAACTGAAATTGTCGACCTCCACATCGGAACAGCCCTTGGGGGAAGCGGGAGAATTTTTTGACGTGGCGATCCGGCGTGGTCCTGGTCATTGGCCTAATTGCGAGAGCGGTGAGTTTCTTGAGGAGAGCGAATTGCCGGTGTGTAGTCCTGCATTGCTGGCGCGTTCACCGATCACTCAGGCTGGCGACTTGGCGCGGCACACTTTGTTGCACTCCGATACCCGTCCGGATGCCTGGTCCAAGTAGTTAACGCTGGCAGATGTGGCTCCCGCGTTGTGCACGAAACGGCAGTCATTCGATCATTTTTATCTGGCCTTGCAAGCCGCAATCGATGGTCTTGGGGTGGCGCTCGGACCGTTGCCGTTGATTGCCGACGAACTGGCTAGCGGGCGTCTGGTCATGCCTATTTCAGAACCGGTGATTCGCGCCCGGAGCTATTGGTGGATCGTCTCACGGCATCAGTCTGGCGTGCCGTTGATCCGGGATTTTTGCGCTTGGCTGCAGCTGGAGGCCAAGCGTTGACGGCTAAACAGGCATCTGCTGCTGCCAATGTTGTGCATTTGTTTAGCCCGGCATAGCATGAGGGTGCCGTGCAAACTTTGTCGGTGTCGCTAAAAAACCCGCAGCTTTGTGTGTGTCATAGGTAGAATCTGGAACGAAGTTCTCCGCTTGATATTCACTGTGAAAGAAAATAATGCACAGCGTCGCCGAAGAAAGAAAGCAGCAGAAACTGGCAGAAATGCTCAAATTTGCCCAAGATCGCTTGTCACCGGAGAGTTTTGTATTAATGCAAACTTTCCTGCGCGATTATTACTCCCAGGTTGGCGAGGAGCAGATACTAAGCCGCGATCTGGCGGATCTATATGGCGCGGCAGTGGCACATTGGCAGTTTGCGCGACATTTTCAGAGCGGCACGCCGCGCGTGCGTATGTACAACCCGCGCATTGATGAAAATGGCTGGGAATCCGGCCATAGCGTGATCGAAATTGTCAACGACGACATGCCCTTTCTGGTGGATTCGACGACCACCGAAATCAATCGGCTGGGTTTGACCCTGCATGCGGTGATTCATCCGGTGTTCCGCGTCTGGCGCGATACGGCCGGCCAGATCGAGAGAGCCCAGCGAGCCAGCGAGGGCGTCGGGCCCGATACCGGCGAGTCCAGGCACGGCCAGTCCAGGCACGGCCAGTCTAGGCTGGAATCGCATATTCATATTGAAGTCGATCGCTGTACCGAAGCTGGCCGAATTGATGAAATTCTGGCCGGCGTGACCAAGATCCTCGGCGATGTCAGGGCTGCGGTAGAGGACTGGCGCAAGATGCAGGCTAGCGCCAACGCCACAATTGACGAATTGAAACTGCATGCCGGCACTGACGCCGCATGGCAGGACGAAGTTGCTGAAGCGCGGGCCTTCCTGGAGTGGATGGTCGACGATCATTTTACTTTTCTCGGCTATCACGACTACGCATTGCTGAGCAACGCCGGTGAAAACTATTTGCAGGGCGTTGGCGGTTCTGGCATGGGCATATTGCGCGAAGATTTACACAGTATCGATGATGCCGACATGACCAGGCTGCCGGTCGCGGCGCAAAGTTTCATCGACGCCCGCTCGCCGATTTTCATCACCAAGGCCAACATGCGCGCCACCGTGCATCGCTCCGGTTATCTCGATTACGTTGGCGTCAAACGCTACGATAGAGACGGTAAGGTGATTGGCGAACGGCGCTTTGTCGGCCTCTACACGTCAACCGCCTACACGGTGCTCACCAGCGAGATCCCGCTGGTGCGGCGCAAAGTGTCCGCGGTGCTGGCGCGTGCCGGTTTTGTGCCAAAGGGACATCTGGCTAAAACTCTGGCCACTATCCTTGAGCAATATCCGCGCGATGAACTGTTCCAGGTCGACGAAGATGAGTTGTTCGATACCGCAATGGGCATCCTGCGGCTCGAAGAACGCCAGCGCACTCGCCTGTTTGTGCGGCGCGATGCGTTTGGCCGCTATGTCTCTTGCCTGGTGTTTGTGCCGCGCGATCGCTTCAATACCGAGTTGCGCGAGCGTATTCAGAACCTGCTGCTTGAGGTTTTTAACGGCGACAGCCTTGAGTTCACGCCTTTGCTGTCGGAGTCGGTGCTGGCGCGCATGCAGTTCACGGTGCGCGCCAAGGCGGGCAACGCAATCGATGTGGATGTCGATGTCGCTAAACTGGAGCAGCGCATCGTGCAGGCGACGCGGCGCTGGCAGGACGATCTGGCTGAAGCGTTATTGGAACATCGCGGTGAAGAGCTCGGCAATCGTTTGCTGCGGCGCTACGCGTTGTCTTTTCCGGCTGGTTTTCGCGAAGACTATGCGGCTCGCTCGGCAGTGCGCGACATTGAGTTGTTGGAATCGGCCAGGCAAAACAATGGCCTGGCGATGAACCTGTACCGGCCGCTAGAAGCCGCTGCATCCTCGTTGCGCCTGAAGATATATCGCTCCGGCAAAGCAATGGCCTTGTCGCAGAGCTTGCCGATGCTGGAGCACATGGGCGTCAAGGTCAATGAGGAGCGGCCCTACAAGATAGATTTGCAGGATGACGAACCGGCCTGGATACACGATTTTGGTATGCAGACTGCGGACGACAGCGAAGTCGAGATAGCGCGCATCAAGGATGTTTTCGAAGATGCGTTCGCCCGTGTCTGGAGCGGCGAAGCCGATAATGACGACCTCAACCGGCTGGTGCTGCGAGCGCGTCTGACCTGGCGCGAAGTGACGATCCTGCGTGTCTATGCACGATATCTGCGGCAGGTCGGTTCGACCTTCAGCAACGCCTACATCGAGCAAGCGCTGACCGCTAATCCGGCGATTGCGCGCAAGCTGGTGGAATTGTTCCTGGCGCGCTTCGATCCGGCCCAGGTCCGGGATGCCAAAGCCGCAGCTAAGGTTGCGGCGCTGCTGCAACACACCGAGGCGGCGATGGACCAGGTGCCGAATCTTGACGAAGACCGTATCCTGCGTCAGTTTCTCGGCGTTATTGGGGCGACGTTGCGCACCAACTATTTTCAGCGCGGCACCGACGGCAAGCCAAAATCTTATCTGTCTTTCAAATTCGATCCGGCCAAGGTGCCCGGCTTGCCTGCACCGAAGCCGATGTTTGAGATCTGGGTGTATTCGCCACGCTTTGAAGGCGTGCACCTGCGCGGCGGCAAGGTTGCTCGCGGCGGTTTGCGCTGGTCTGACCGTCGTGAAGACTTTCGTACCGAGGTGTTGGGCTTGGTCAAGGCGCAAATGGTCAAGAATGCAGTTATCGTGCCGGTCGGCTCGAAGGGCGGTTTCGTGCTCAAGAACGCACCGCCTGCCAGCGACCGCGATGCCTATCTGCGGGAAGGCGTCGCATGCTATCAGACCTTCTTGCGCGGCTTGCTGGACCTGACCGATAACCTGGTGGACGGCAAGGTCGTGCCGCCGCTCGATGTGGTGCGCTACGATCCGGACGATCCGTATCTGGTGGTGGCGGCCGACAAGGGCACCGCCAGCTTTTCCGATTACGCCAACGCCATTTCTGCCGAATACGGCTTCTGGCTCGGCGATGCATTCGCCTCCGGCGGTTCGGTCGGCTACGATCACAAAAAGATGGGCATCACCGCAAGAGGCGCGTGGGAGTCGGTCAAGCGGCATTTCCGTGAGCTTGGCGTCAATACTCAGGAGCAGGATTTTACAGTGGTCGGGATCGGCGATATGTCGGGCGACGTGTTCGGTAACGGCATGCTGCTGTCGCAACACATCAAGCTGCTGGCGGCATTCGATCATCGTCACATCTTCCTCGATCCGAATCCCGATCCTGCGACCAGTTTTGCCGAACGCGAACGGATGTTCGGATTGCCGCGTTCGAGTTGGGCGGATTACTCAGCGGCGCGCATTTCCGCCGGCGGCGGCATTTATCCGCGCACGCTCAAGACAATTCCGCTGTCGCCGGAAGTTCAGGCCATGCTTGGCGTCTCGGCAGCAGAACTGCCGCCAACTGAACTGATACGCGCCATCTTGCTGGCTAGCGTGGATTTGCTCTATAACGGCGGCATCGGCACCTATATCAAGGCCAGCCGCGAAACCCATGCACAGGTCGGTGACCGCGCCAACGATGCGATCCGCGTCAATGGCGCGGAACTCAATTGCAAGGTCGTGGCGGAGGGCGGCAACCTTGGCTGTACGCAATTGGGGCGCGTTGAATTCGCGCAGAAGGGCGGCCGCATCTGTACCGATGCAATCGACAATTCCGCCGGTGTCGATTGTTCTGATCATGAAGTCAACATCAAGATCATGCTGGGTTTGATCGTCGGCGACGGCGAGATGACGGACAAGCAGCGTAACAAACTGCTGGCGGAAATGACCGAGGAGGTCGGCTTGCAGGTGCTGACCGATAACTACTATCAGACGCAGGCATTGTCGGTAGCTGGCCGCCGCGCGCCAACCTTGTTGGAACCGGAAGTGCGCCTGATGCGCTTTCTCGAACGTGCCGGGCGGCTCGATCGGGCGGTGGAATTCCTGCCCTCGGATGAGGAATGTGCCGACCGTAAAACCGCCAAGCAAGGCCTGACAACGCCAGAGCGCGCGGTACTGATGGCGTACAACAAGATGTGGCTGTTCGAAGAATTGCTCGCCTCGGATTTGCTGGCCGATCCATTCGTCGCCAGCTCGCTGAGCGCATACTTTCCGCAGCCGTTGCGCACCCGTTACGCTGAGGCGCTGCAGCGGCATCCGCTGGCGCGCGAAATCATTGCGACTTACCTTGTCAATACGTTAACCAATCGGGTCGGCAGCACCTTTGTCCATCATCTGGCCGAAGAAAGCGGCGCCGGCCCGGCCGCAGTGGTGCGCGCCAGCGTCATCGCACGCGAGGTATTTGAGTTCGAGGAAATCTGGCGTGACATTGATCTGCTCGACAATCTTGTGCCGGACGTCTTGCAGGCACAAATGCTGGTCGATGTCGGCGGCCTGATCGAGCAAGCCGGTTTTTGGTTCTTGCACCGTCATGACAAAGGCGAATCGATCAGCGCAACCGTCGAACGCTTCCGCCAGGCCGCCAACCAGCTCGGCCCGCAATTGGTGAGTCTGCTGGCTGCCGGCGACGCCGAAGCGCTTGAGGCCAAGAGAGATAAATTGATACAGGCTGGGGTCTCGGAAGTCTTGGCGCGGCGGGTCGCCAGTGCCGAACTGATCGGTGCCGTGCTGGATATTGCCGAAGTCGCCGCGTCTACCGGTCGTAGCCTGGAACTTGTCGCTAGCGTCTACTTTGCGCTTGATCTGAACCTGAATTTCGGCTGGATGCGCGAACGCGTCACTGGCCTGCCGGCAGATACGCACTGGCAAACGCTGGCGCGCAGTGCGTTGCATATCGATTTGACAGGCTTGCAGCGAACCTTGACGGCAAATGTGATCGAGTTGTCGCCGACACGCGAGCATGCCGAGGAAATGGTCAAGGCCTGGCAAGCATCATGCAAGATGCCGCTGGAACGCTACCGCCGCCTGCTGACCGATTTCCAGATGGGCGGCACTGTCGATCTGGCAATGCTGTCGGTGGCGGCACGGGAAATGCGGGAGCTGACATGAGCTTGATGCGTGCTGCCGGAGCGCCGGCTTGAGCTGCTCCAGCAAGCATTGTCGGCTGATTAGTCGGCCGATTAAGTATGCCCTGAACGTCAGTGCATGCTAGACAGCATAGGGGCTGCCCCCTTAATCTATCGGCATTCGAGGTTGGCACGATGCGCCGACACGATCTTACCAATCAAACGTTAAGGAGATACAAGCATGGCACAGATCAAATATACAGTTGAGCACGAATGGTTGCGGGCTGAGGAAGATGGCACGGTAACGGTAGGCATTACCGATTTTGCCCAAGACCACCTTGGCGATCTGGTATTCGTGCAACTGCCGGAAGTCGGCACCGAACTCGCCAAAGGCGACGAAGCTGCGGTAATTGAATCGGTCAAGGCCGCAAGTGAAATTAATATGCCGGTTGCCGGCACGATCACAGAAATCAATCAGTCTTTGGCAGACGAACCCGGCAAGATCAACGAAGATCCATTAGGTGCCGGCTGGTTCTTTAAGATGAAAGTCGGCGATATGGCCGAGTTGAGCAATTTGATGGATGAGGCGGCTTATGTCGCGATGTTCAAGGGTCAGGCTTGATTTGTGGCAATAAGCGGCTGCAAAAATAGCTGCAAAAGGTAGCAGAAAAGGGCGGCTGCAAAAGGTGGCCGCAAAAAATAGCCGCAAAAAATAGCCGCAAAAAATAGCCGCAAAAAATAGCCGCAAAAAATAGCCGCAAAAAATAGCCGCAAAAAATAGCCGCAAAAAGCGGTGCCAAGCCCTGTTGCCTTACTGCTCACACGATACGCACAAGGAAAGCATCCATGACACAATCACGGCCTGCTCTAGAAGATTTGGCACAACATGCCGATTTCGTTGAACGCCACATCGGCCCGGATAGTACCCAACAAAAGGCCATGTTGACTGCACTTGGCTTCGATTCAATCGATGCCCTGATAAAGAAGGTTGTGCCTGGCGCTATTCTGGAAAAGCAGCCGCTTGCTTTCGGCTCGCCCCGCAGCGAAGCCGAAACGCTGGCTTCGCTGCGGCAAATCGCCAGCAAGAATCAGATATTCAAGTCGCATATCGGCATGGGGGTACTACAACTGCCATACCCCGACCGTGATTCTGCGCAATTTGTTGGAAAATCCAGCCTGGTACACCGCCTAAACGCCGTATCAACCAGAAATTTCGCAAGGGCGGCTGGAGGCATTATTGAATTTCCAGACCATGGTCACGGATCTCACCGGCATGGAAATCGCTAATGCATCGTTGTTGGATGAGGCGACCGCTGCCGCTGAAGCGATGGTGTTCTGCCAGCGTCTCTCGAAAAGCAAAAGCACCACATTCTTTGTCTCGCAAGACTGTTATCGGGGAGAACAGGGAAAACGGAAAAAATCGTACGCTAAGGATTTTTCGGATGCCCCAGCTATTTTGTTGGCTTGTTACGGGCCAGTAGTCGCGTCACCGTGGACGGATGAACATTGAACAGGCGTTCCGAATCGGCCACCGTTTTTTGCCCAGAACCGACCAAGTAGACGTTTTATTGGAAAAGCCTTGACAATGTGCTTTTTCTGCCATAATATCAACTACCAACCGATAGGTAAGTAAATTGACTGAGAAAACACCATGACGACATTACAAGAACTCTCCCCATCGGCTCAGCGCATCGCAGATGCGGCGCAAGTGTTGGTTCAGCAGGTGGGTTACAACGGGTTCTCGTTTGAACACATTTCCAAATTGGTGGGCATGCGAAAGGCCAGTATTCACCACCACTTTGCTTCCAAAGTGGATTTGGGCGTAACGGTGGCTCAGCGATACACCCACCAATTTGACGGTGCCTTGCGGCAGATCCTCACGTCAGTTAAACCGGCACCGCAACGGCTGCAAGCCTACGCGGATCTATTCGAAACGACATTCTTAAATGATCACCACCTTTGCGTTTGCGGCATGTTGGGTGCGGAATCCAATTCACTGGACGCTGCAGTAAATCAGGAAGTGCGGCATTTCTTCCAGCTCAATTTGGCATGGCTCAAGGATGTGATCCAGGAGGGGTTGGCAAGTGGCAGCTTGAAGAGCGCGCACGGCGCCCAAGTGCTGGCAGAAACTTTGCTGTCGCTGCTTGAAGGGGCCATGCTGGTTGGGCGCAGCATGAAGTCACCCCTGGGGCCACGCCGAATCGGTGATGTGTTCCTTTCCGGCTTGATTGTGTAGGCCTTTTTTTAATCGCATTAACTTCCTTCTAGTAGGATGTCAAGGCGAATGTGCAACACCTGCTGAAGTCGTTCAGCCGGTGAGGCAGGAGAAGGATGCGAGAAATGTTTCGCGCATCCAATCTTTTGGTATCGAAATGCCATTGCGGCAGAGGAGTTTTTCATGAGCACAGGTAACAAACAAAAGCGCGTCTTATTGGTCATGTCGTCGGTGGACGAAATGGGCATCAATGGTAAACACACAGGCACTTGGTTCACCGAGTTGGCGGCGCCCTACTACATCTTGACCGAGGCCGGCTACGAGGTGGTGCTGGCTTCGCCAAACGGTGGCGAAGCTCCTATTGACTGGTTGAGCATGAAAGCGCCGTTCACCACCGAATACACCCAACGCTTTATGGCAGACGAGGTGGTCCAACACGCAGCCAAAGCAACCCGCAAATTGCGCAACGTCAACTACGACACCTTCGACGCCGTCTTTTTCCCAGGTGGATATGGTTTGCTGTGGGATTTGGCCCACGATTCACACGTGATCAAATTGATCCAGGATTTTTACACCAGCAACCGCCCCATCGCGATGGTGTGTCATGCCCCCGCCATTTTGCGCGACGTGAAACTGCCCAACGGCGAGTATTTGGTGAAGGGCGTCAATTTGACCGGTTTCAAGA
>NZ_JBIIVN010000070.1:0-11868 GCF_044339385.1 Collimonas sp.
GCTTGGCTATCGTTCACCCTGCCAGTATTTAGATGACTGGCTCACTGAGCAACATCAGGAAAAACAGGCGGCATAAAAGCCACCTGTTGGACGACGAAAAATCGAGGGAAGCTCACTGTATCGATACGTCAGGCGTGGTGCTTTGCATATTGCCGCACGGCGTTGTGATGGATTTTTTGTTTTTTTAGCGTTTCCGGTTTTTGTCTTGGGTAAAACAGCTACTCATGAAAGTCTATAATTTATCTTGTCAGCAACATCATCGTTTCGAGCGCTGGTTTGCTTCGGAAGACGATTTTCTCTCGCAATCTCAGCGCCAGCAGATCAGATGCCCGGTGTGCGACAGCGTTGAGGTCGATAAGCTCCCGTCCGCGCCCCACTTGAATCTGTCGCTCAGCAAGGTGAACGCTCCCGATGCTGCTGCGCAGCCTGGCGCAGCACAGGCTTCGATACAGGCGTTGCAGATGCGGCTGGAGCAGATGGTGCGTCAGGTCGTTGAAAATACGGAAGATGTCGGTGACCGATTTGCTGAAGAAGCGCGACGTATTCACTACAATGAGGTGGCCGCACACGGGATTCGTGGAATCACCTCCGCCGAGCAGCGCGAGAAACTGGCGGAAGAGGGGATTGAGGTGTTCCAGTTGCCCATCGCGCTGACGCGCAAGCAGTCTCTGCAATAAAAACGTCCGGTGCGTGGCGCTGGTTATTCTTGCTGATCGTTTTTATCGTTTTAACTGTCAGATTACTGGTCGGCGCTCAGCTACGGTCACGCAGGATCCGCGTCACGCCGCGGATGCGACGCACGTTGCGCATCAGCCGGGCCAGATGAACCCGATCTTCCACCTGGATGGTGAAGATCAACTGCGTCATCATCTGATCCTTGTCATCATCCATGTTGACATAGATGATATTGGCGTCTGAATCGCCGATTTCTGCAGCAACTCGGGCCAGGATTCCTTTGTCGTTGTGTACCAGTACCTTGATGCGACAGTCGAAACGACGGTTCAGATCGTCGCCCCATAACACCTCGATCCAGCGCTCCGGATCCTTGTTGCGCTGACGTTTGGCGATATTGCAATCTTCCGCATGCACCACCAGGCCTTGGTCGCGCTTGAGCTGGCCGACGATATGATCGCCCGGGATCGGTTGGCAACAAGGCGCCAATTGCACCGAGATGCCCTCGCTGCCGTAAATCACGACAGGATCCATTCTGGCAGAAGTAGCGACGTTTTCGAGGTCGAGCAGCGGCGATGCCAGCGGTTCGTTTTCCAACAGGCCTATGATGTGGCGGGCCACCAGTGTCGCCATCCGTTTGCCGACACCGATGTCGGCATAGATGTCATCGAGGGACTTGGCGCTGGATTCATTCAGTAAACGCTTGACCACCAGCGGCGCCAGCGCCGGATTCAGGTTGAGAGATGCCAAGGCCTGTGACAACAAGTGCTTGCCGAGTTCCAGTGACTCGCCGAGATTGATGGTGCGCAGATAATGACGGATAGCCGAGCGCGCCTTGCCAGTGCGTACAAAGCTAAGCCAGTTCGGGGTTGGACGTGAGGTGGTCGAAGTGATGATCTCGACGATATCACCGTTATGTAGCTCGGTGCGCAGCGGTGCCGGCTCATGGTTGATCTTGGCAGCAATGGTCTGGTCGCCGACATCGGTATGGATGCTGTAGGCGAAATCGAGCGCAGTGGCACCGCGTGGCAGTGCAATGATCTTCGATTTTGGCGTAAACACGTAGACCGAATCCGGGAACAGATCGACTTTGACGTGCTCCAGAAATTCCGCGGAGTCACCGGTTTGTTGCTGAATGTCAAGCAGCGACTGCACCCATGCATGGGTGCGTTGCTGCAGGTCGCTCAGGTTGCCCTCTTCGTCCTTGTACAGCCAGTGCGCGGCAACGCCGGATTCGGCGATACGGTGCATGTCCTGGGTGCGAATCTGGAACTCTACGGGTGTGCCGTAGGGGCCGATCAGCGTAGTGTGCAAGGACTGATAGCCGTTGAGCTTAGGAATCGCAATGTAATCCTTGAATTTGCCTGGCATGGGCTTGTACAGGGCGTGCAAAGTACCTAGCGCCACGTAGCAATTGGCGAAAGTGTCGACCACGATACGGAAGCCGTAGACATCCAGTACCTGCGAAAACGACAGATGCTTGCTGTGCATCTTGCGGTAGATGCCGAAGAGACTCTTCTCGCGCCCGTAGATCTGCGCTGTGATACCGGTCGCAGCCAGCGTCGTGTTGACTGATTCGAGGATCTTGCTGACTACCTCGCGGCGGTTGCCGCGCGCTGCCTTGACTGCTTTCGCCAGTGTCCGATGGCGTAGCGGGTAAAGATGCGAGAAGGCCAGTTCTTGCAGCTCGCGGTAGATATTGTTGAGGCCAAGCCGATGGGCGATAGGGATGTAAACTTCCATCGTCTCACGTGCGATACGACGCTTCTTTTCTGGCGCCATCACACCCAGCGTGCGCATGTTATGCAAGCGGTCAGCCAACTTGACCAGAATTACCCTGACATCGCGCGCCATCGCCAGCAGCATCTTACGGAAATTTTCTGCCTGCGCGTCGATTTGACTCTGGAATTCGATCTTGTCGAGTTTCGACAAGCCATCGACCAGGGCTGCCACCGGCGCCCCGAAGCGCTCAATGAGCTCGTCCTTCTTGACGTCCTGGTCTTCCATGACATCGTGCAGCAGGGCGGCCATGATGGCTTGCGCGTCAAGTTTCCAGTCGGCGCAGATTTCGGCGACGGCAATCGGGTGTGAGATATAGGGCTCGCCGGATTTGCGCATCTGACCGAGATGCATTTCATCGGAAAAGCGATACGCTTCCTTGACCTTCTTCAATTCCGCAGGCGTCAGGTATTCGGCAAGCTTGGTGGTCAGATGGGTAATCGAGGCGACGTCGATTTGGGAGGCGGGCTGAGGGTCTGGCAAAGGGGAAGTATTAGCGGTTTTTGAGGCTGAGCGGGGGGATGTCGCCCGTTTTTTTGTGGTCGCAGCTGATGACATGCTTGAATCTGTAGATGTCAGGTTCATACTGGTTCGATGTCAGCCACATGATGTTGAATCGATCGCCTGACGGAGTCAGGCATGCGCCAACGCGCAGGACATTTCTCCGTCTGCAATCAATTATCAATTAAAAATCAGCCCGGTACCTTTTTAAGCATTTCAATACCAATCTTGCCGGCAGCAATTTCGCGCAGGGCGATAACGGTTGGCTTGTCCTTGGCATCCACTTTCGCAGTGTGGCCTTGCAGCAGCTGACGCGCGCGATAGGTCGCCGACAGCGTCAGTTGAAAGCGGTTAGGGATTTGTTTCAGACAATCTTCGATAGTGATGCGGGCCATATATTTCTCCAGAAATCGGTGCCGGGCAGGCATTGACTTGATATTAATTTAAGTTGGCGTGAATGCCTAGTTGGGCAAATAACGCGGCGTTGCGCACCGCCTGCTGCGAAAAGCGGCAGCGAGTGGCTTTGACGATCGCTGTCAGTTCCGACAAAGCAGTTGCAAACTCTTGACTAATAATAACATATTCAAACTCAGGAGCGTGCGCGATTTCACCGCCGGCGGCAAGAATCCGACGCGTAATCACCTGCGGCTCGTCCTGACCGCGTTTTTTCAACCGTTCTTCCAGTGCGGCAATGGATGGCGGCAGGATGAAAATGCCGACCGCGTTGGGGAGCTGCTTCTTGACCTGTTGCGCACCTTGCCAGTCGATTTCCAGCAACACGTCGGTGCCGGACTGTATTTGCTCGGCGATTGCCAGGCGCGAGGTGCCGTAATAATTGCTATGGACTTCGGCCCACTCCAGAAATTCGCCTTGTTTGTGGCGGGCGCGGAAATCGTCCGCCGTTGTGAAGTGATATTCGCGGCCGTCCTGCTCACTTGGGCGGGGGGCGCGCGTGGTGTAAGAGATCGACAGTTTGATGGCCGGTTCTTGTGCCAGCAGCGCGTTGACCAGCGTCGATTTGCCGGCGCCGGAAGGCGCTACGACCATGAACAGGCTGCCGGACATCGGATATTCGTCGAGCATCGCCGCGCCGTTTTGTGGGTCGGAAGACTGGGAGGTTGGAATTGGAGGTGTCATAACAATTGAATGAGTTGCAAGCGGTATGAGGTCAGCGCCACGAGGTTCGCTATAAAATTACTTTTTCGAGGGCGCGCTGGCCTCTCAGGCGTTTCTTTAGCCTTGGCTTAGGAGCGGTATTGTATCAGTGTGGCAATCAGGATGCAGTGCCCAATATTTGTATCGTGATCGAATGATGCAAAGTTCACAGCTGCTGGATTGCGGCGGCTATAATGTGCGGGGCAGTAAGGATTCTTTGTCGCTGATTCGTTCGTGTTCGTT
Organism: Collimonas sp.; assembly: GCF_044339385.1. Lineage (NCBI taxonomy): Bacteria > Pseudomonadati > Pseudomonadota > Betaproteobacteria > Burkholderiales > Oxalobacteraceae > Collimonas > Collimonas sp. The sequence continues at coordinate 4,351 of NZ_JBIIVN010000070.1, forward strand.
CGTGTACTGTGTATTTTCTTCTTTCTTCAACAGACCCCAGACTTCAGATCCCGTCGGTATTCGTAACTACAAAACCTCATTCAATCTTATGCAATATGTCTCGACCCGCGGCCAGGCCGCTGCACAAAATTTTTCTGAAATCCTGCTTGGTGGGTTGGCTCCGGATGGCGGTCTTTATTTGCCGGTCGAATACCCGCAGGTGACCGGTAGCGAGCTCGATGCATGGCGTAGCCTGTCGTATGCGGATCTGGCATTTGAAATCCTGAAGAAGTTTGCGACCGACCTGCCGGAAGCCGACCTGAAGGCGCTGACGCACAAGACTTATACCTCAAGCGTCTATTGCAACGCGCGCGCTGGCGACGATGCGGGCCAGATCACGCCGTTGCGTGTGCTGGAGGAGAAGGACGGCGGCAAACTACTGTTGCAGGCATTGTCCAATGGCCCGACGCTGGCCTTCAAGGATATGGCGATGCAGTTGTTGGGCAATCTGTTCGAATACACGCTGGCGAAGAACGACGCCAAACTGAATATTTTCGGCGCCACCTCCGGCGATACTGGCAGCGCCGCCGAATATGCAATGCGCGGCAAGCAGGACATCCGTGTCTTCATGCTGTCGCCGCACCAGAAAATGAGTGCATTTCAGAGCGCGCAGATGTTCAGTCTGCAGGATCCTAACATTTTCAATATCGCGGTCGAGGGTGTGTTCGACGATTGCCAGGACATGGTCAAGGCGGTGTCCAACGATCATCCATTCAAGGCCGCGCAGAAAATCGGCACCGTCAACTCGATCAACTGGGCGCGGGTAGTGGCGCAGGTGGTGTACTACTTCCGCGGCTATCTGAGCGCAACCACCAGCAACGACCAGAAAGTGTCTTTTACCGTTCCCTCTGGTAATTTTGGCAATATCTGCGCTGGCCATATTGCGCGCATGATGGGCTTGCCGATCGATAAGCTGGTCGCTGCCACCAACGAGAACGACGTGCTCGATGAATTCTTTCGCACCGGCATCTACCGGGTGCGCAAGGCGGCCGAGACCTATCACACCAGCAGCCCGAGCATGGATATCAGCAAGGCGTCCAACTTTGAGCGTTTCATCCATGATTTACTGGATGGCGACAGCGAACGCGTGCGCGCTTTGTTTCATAAGGTTGAGACAGAAGGCGGCTTCAATCTGGCGGGCGGCCCCGGCAGCGACGGCGACGAATTCGCGAAGATCGCCCGGTTCGGCTTCCATTCCGGCAAATCGACACACCAGGATCGCCTTGATACTATCCGCGACGTACACGCGCGCTATGGTATTACCATCGATACCCACACCGCAGACGGCATTAAAGTAGCGCGCGGGTATGTGAAGCCGGGAGTGCCGATGATCGTGCTGGAAACGGCATTGCCTGCCAAGTTTAATGAAACCATTCGCGAAGCTTTAGGGCGCGATGCGGAGCGCCCCGCCGGTTTTGAACATATTGAGGCGCTGCCGCAACGCTTTGAAGTGATGGCAGCCGACGTCGCGCTGGTGAAGCAATTCATCGCGACCCATACTGGCTTGTAATCGCCGCATACCGACAGATAAACAAATCAAGAATGATGCAAAAACCGCCGATGTTGGATGTCTCCGCTGCGTTGCAAGTGTTGCTAGCTGCGCAGCGGCCGCTGCTCAAAGATGACGCGATAGAACTGCTGCCAACGCTGGCTGCCAATGGCCGCATGCTGGCTGCGGCGCAGACTTCCCAGTTGAATGTGCCGCCGGCGGACGATACGCAAATGGACGGCTATGCGGTTCGTGCGGCGGATTGCGTCAGTGGCGCGGCCCGCTTGCCGGTAGCGCAGCGGATTCCGGCCGGGCACGTCGGTGCGCCTTTGCAGCCTTGCACCGCGGCGCGTATTTTTACCGGGGCGATGATCCCTGCCGGTGCCGATGCAGTGGTAATGCAGGAAATGTGTGAACTCGATGGCGACGCTGTGCTGATCAAGCACGCGCCGGCAAGCGGTGAATGGGTGCGCCGTGCCGGCGAAGACATTCGCAGCGGTAGCGTCATTCTGGCGGCCGGAACGCGCTTGCGGCCACAGCATCTGGGCTTGGCGGCTTCGGTCGGTCTGGAAAAATTGCCAGTGTTGCGCAAGCTGCGAGTCGCGATATTTTTTACTGGCGACGAACTGGCGATGCCAGGAGAGCCGCTGAAGCCGGGTGCGATCTACAACTCGAACCGTTTTGTATTGCGCGCTTTGCTGGAGAATCTGGGCTGCGAGATTAGTGATTACAGCATCGTGCCGGACAATCTGCAAGCCACCCGCGACGCCTTGCGCGATGCTGCACGGGAGCGTGATCTGATACTCACTTCAGGCGGCGTATCTGTGGGCGAGGAAGATCACGTCAGACCGGCGGTGGCAGCGGAAGGGTGTTTGAACATGTGGCAGATTGCGATGAAGCCAGGTAAGCCGCTGGCTTTTGGAGAAATACATCGGGCTGCTGGTGACACGGCTTTTTTCATCGGCCTGCCCGGCAACCCGGTCTCCAGCTTTGTGACGTTCCTGATTTTCGTACGGCCTTTTATCTTGTATCAGCAAGGCGCGACGGCGAGCGAACTGGCGCCGCAGGCGATGCCGATGCGTGCCGACTTCAACTGGCCCAAGCCTGATCGGCGGCGCGAATTTTTGCGCGTTAAAATCAATGCCGCCGGTGGCCTCGACCTGTTCCCGCATCAAGGCTCGGGTGTTCTGACTTCGACCGTGTGGGGCGATGGTCTGGTCGATAATCCGCCTGGACAAGCGATTGCCATTGGCGACACGCTGCGCTTTCTGCCGTTCGCGACATTGGGATGTTGATGTAAGGAGAGCTGGTATCGTCATTGGTAATGGGTGCGTAAGGTGACGGCACCGGTTCTTGTAATTGATTGAAAATGAGAATGTAATTAATGTAAATACAGTTACGCTTTTTTGCCAGCCTCCGCGAGGCGCTGAATTTATCTCAGGAAACGCTGGAATTGCCAGCCACCGTTGTCACTGTGGGCGATGTGCGCGACTGCCTGCGAGCACGCGGCGGGATCTGGGCGGCGGCGCTGGCTGATGGGCGAGCGTTGCGAATGGCATTCAACCAAGAACTGGCAAGTGCAGATACAGTGCTGACGGATAACGGCGAAGTAGCATTTTTCCCGCCGGTGACCGGTGGCTGATTTTAATCCGCTCCTGCCTGCGCAAGACGGTCGGGAGTGCCACCCACCTACTAACGAGGTTTTTCACTATGCCAATCCGGGTTCAGACCGAGGATTTTGATCTGGCGGCAGAACTGGCTCAGCTACGGCTGGCCAATCCGAAAATTGGTGCCGTTGTCAGTTTTTTGGGCACCGTGCGCGATCTCAATGAGGGTAGTTCGATTGCCCAGATGAAGTTGGAACATTATCCCGGCATGACCGAGAAAGCGCTGGCCGCCATCGTCGATCAGGCCAAACAACGCTGGCAGATTTTCGATGCGCTGGTGATCCATCGTATCGGCCCGTTACTGCCGCTAGATCAGATTGTGCTGGTGGCGGTCAGCGCGGCCCATCGCGGCGAGGCCTTTGCTGCTTGCGAATTCATTATCGATTATCTAAAGACTGAAGCACCGTTCTGGAAAAAGGAACGCACTCCAGAGGGCGCACGTTGGGTCGATGCGCGCAGCAGCGATGATGCTGCCTTGGCGAAATGGCAGCCAGACGCGTTGCCGCTGCCGATTCGGGAAGGCAAGAAATGAGCTGGCTGGCGGTTGGCCTCGGTGCGGCCTTAGGCGCCTGGTTGCGTTGGTTGGCGAGCATCTGGCTGGGCGCCTATCAAAATCACTTGCCATTAGGTACGTTGTTGGTTAATTTGGCCGGCGGATACATGGCCGGTCTGGCAGTGGGTTTTTTTGAATCCCATCCGTTGCTGCCGGTTGAATGGCGGCTGCTGGTGGTAACCGGTTTTTTGGGTGGTCTGACCACTTTTTCGACCTTTTCGGCGGAGTCGATGATATTGCTGCAGCGCGGTGACTATGCCTGGTTCCTGGGGCATGTGTTGTTGCATTTGTGCGGCTCGATCATTTTGTGCATCGCCGGCTTTGCGACATATCGCGCCATCGCATGTTGATTTTTCATTTTATCGGCCGCGCAGAATGCGCTTGAAATAAGCTGGCCTGTCCCAATTTTCTAGTTATTAGATATTTTGGAGGAACCATGCGTTTCGATAAATTGACTACAAAACTGCAGGAAGCCATTTCTGACGCCCAGAGTCAGGCGGTCGGCAATGATAATCAGTATATTGAGCCGGTGCATGCGTTGCTGGCATTGTTGCAGCAGGACGATGGCAATGCTACTTCCTTGTTGCAGCGCGCCGGTGTCAATGTGGCCGCGCTGAGCGCTGCTCTGAAGGCTGCGCTGGAGCGTTTGCCCAAGGTGTCGGGCAATGGCGGTGAAGTGCAGATCGGCCGCGAGCTGCTGGGCCTGCTCAACCTGGCCGATAAGGAAGCGCGAAAGCGTGGCGATCAATTCATCGCCAGCGAGATGTTGTTGTTGGCGCTGCTAGACGATAAATCCGATGCCGGCCGCCTGGTCCGAGAAAACGGCTTGACCCGCAAGGCGCTGGAAGCCGCAATCACGGCCGTGCGCGGCGGCGCCAATGTCGCTTCGCAAGATCAAGAAGGGCAACGCGAGGCCCTGAAAAAATACGCGCTGGACCTGACCGAACGGGCGCGCCTTGGCAAGCTCGATCCGGTCATTGGTCGCGACGATGAAATCCGCCGTGCAATCCAAATCTTGCAACGGCGCAGCAAGAACAATCCGGTATTGATCGGCGAGCCGGGGGTTGGCAAGACAGCGATTGTCGAGGGGCTGGCGCAACGAATCGTCAACGGTGAAGTGCCTGACAGCCTGAAATCGAAACGCGTGTTGTCGCTCGACATGGCGACCTTGCTGGCGGGGGCTAAATTCCGCGGTGAGTTCGAGGAGCGCCTGAAAGCGGTCTTGAAGGAAATTGCGCAGGACGAAGGACAAACCATTGTCTTTATCGATGAATTGCACACCATGGTCGGTGCAGGTAAGGCAGAAGGCGCGATGGATGCTGGCAATATGCTCAAGCCGGCGCTGGCGCGCGGCGAATTGCATTGCGTCGGAGCGACCACACTGGATGAGTATCGCAAGTACATCGAGAAAGACGCTGCGCTTGAGCGTCGTTTCCAGAAAATCCTGGTCGACGAGCCAAGTGTTGAGGCAACGATTGCGATTCTGCGCGGATTGCAAGAAAAATACGAAGTCCATCATGGCGTGCAAATCACCGATCCGGCCATCGTCGCCGCGGCCGAGTTATCGCACCGTTATATTACCGATCGCTTCTTGCCGGACAAGGCCATCGACCTGATCGACGAGGCTGCGGCCAAAATCAAGATTGAAATCGACTCCAAGCCGGAAGTGATGGACAAGCTGGATCGTCGTCTGATTCAACTCAAGATCGAGCGTGAAGCCGTGCGGCGTGAGAAAGATGAATCGTCGCAAAAACGTTTTGCCTTGATCGAAGAGGAAATCGACAAGCTGTCCCGTGAATATGCCGATCTGGAAGAAATCTGGAAGTCCGAGAAAGCCAGTGCGCAAGGCAGCAAGCATCTCAAGGAAGAGATCGAAAAGCTGCGCCTGCAAATCGACGAAGCAACCCGGAACAGCGATTGGCAAAAGGTGTCCGAGCTGAAGTACGGCAAGCTCAACGAGCTGGAAAAGGCGCTGGAAACGCAGTCCAGACAGGACGCCTTGGCGGCCCAGCATCCAGACGCTGGCGGCAAGCCGCAACTGGTTCGCACTCAGGTAGGGGCGGATGAAATTGCTGAAATTGTCTCGCGTATCACAGGCATTCCGGTATCGAAGATGCTGCAAGGCGAGCGCGAGAAGCTGGTCAGCATGGAAGATGAGCTGCATCGCTGCGTGGTGGGCCAGGATGAAGCCATTGTCGCGGTTTCCGATGCGATCCGCCGTTCGCGTGCTGGCTTGAGCGATCCTGACCGGCCGTATGGGTCGTTCATGTTCCTGGGGCCGACCGGAGTCGGCAAGACCGAGTTGTGCAAGGCGCTCGCCAGCTTTCTCTTCGATAGTACCGATTCCTTGATCCGCATCGACATGAGCGAGTTCATGGAGAAGCACTCGGTAGCGCGCCTGATCGGCGCGCCGCCTGGTTATGTCGGTTATGAAGAGGGCGGTTATTTGACCGAGCTGGTGCGGCGTAAGCCATACAGCGTGATCCTGCTCGATGAAATCGAGAAGGCGCATCCAGATGTCTTCAATGTACTGTTGCAGGTGCTGGACGATGGGCGCATGACCGATGGTCAGGGACGTACTGTCGATTTCAAGAATACGGTGATCGTGATGACCTCGAACCTCGGTTCGCACCGTATCCAGGCCATGGAAGGTAGCGATCCGGCGCTGGTGAAGTTGGAAGTGATGGGCGAGGTGCGCAATCATTTCCGCCCTGAGTTCATCAATCGTATCGATGAAATCGTGGTGTTCCATTCGCTCAATGAGAAGAACATCGGCGCGATTGCCAAGATCCAGCTGAACATTCTGGAGCAAAGGTTGGCGAAGATGGATATGGGATTGGAAATTCCCGAAGCTGCCCTGCAAAAAATCGCAGAAGCAGGTTTCGATCCGGTGTATGGGGCGCGTCCGCTGAAACGGGCTATCCAGCAGCAGATCGAGAATCCTCTGTCCAAGTTGATCCTGGAAGGAAAATTCGGGCCTAAGGACATTATTCACGTAAATGTTAACAATGGTGAGATAGTGTTCAAATCGGCAATTTAAGCTCGAATCTTACATAAGCAAAAGAGTAGACTCGCAACAGGCTTGATCGTGTTGCTTTAAAGATTAAAGGTCACATGGTGATGCCGTGTGACCTTTTTTTGTGTTTTTTCCGTCAATACCGCTGTTGCATCATCGATCGATGATCAGTGATGATGCTGGCGCGGCCGGTATACGGCGACAACCGCTCGGTGCTTGGTGTGGTGGCCAAGGAATTATCGTTGAAACCGCTGCGAGAATATTTGCAGGCTTTGTCGATTGATCGCCATGGCCTGGCGTTCGTGGCGGAAAGCAACGGGAACCTTGTGGTTTCCTCAAACGGCGACGGCGTGTTCGGCGCATCGCTTAGCGAGCCGGGCAAGAAGGTTCGCTTCAATGTACAAGATGCCGGCTCGTCATTGATGCAGCAAAGCTGGAAATTGGTGCAGAAGTATCTGCAACAGCATCCGGATACGGAAGCAGTTGGCGATTCTGCGGGATCTCCTGGCGCCAGCCTGGACCAGCCACGGCGAGGGTGTAATTAGTTTTGTGTAAACGGCCATTTGGCAGCACACGGGGGTGTAATTAGTTTTGTGTAAACGGTCATTTGGCAGCACACTGCCACCATAGTGAGCTTCCCCCGAAATTTAGTCTTCCATAGGTAACGTAAAATCAACGATCCTTTGGAAAGACCAGCAATGAAGAAGATACCAAAACAGATGTACACGGCGGAGTTCAAGGAGCTAGCCGTGCA
>NZ_JBIIVN010000071.1:0-11824 GCF_044339385.1 Collimonas sp.
GCCAGTATTTAGATGACTGGCTCACTGAGCAACATCAGGAAAAACAGGCGGCATAAAAGCCACCTGTTGGAAGACGAAAAATCGAGGGAAGCTCAATCAGGTCGGCTTTTTTGCATTTATCTGACAACAATCAGGACAAGTCGAATACTGCAATCGACTCGACGTGAGCCGTATGCGGGAACATGTTGACAACGCCAGCCTGAGTCAAACGATAACCGCCTGCAATCAAGGTACCAGCATCGCGTGCCAGGGTGGACGGGTTGCACGACACATACACGATTCTAGCCGGCATCAGCGCGCGGTTTAGCGCTGCCAGCCCGATAATCGCATCGCACACTGCGGCTGCGCCGTCACGCGGCGGATCGATCAGCATGTGATCAAATTTGCCAAGCGCAACCAGGTGCTCGGATGTCGCCTCGAACAGATTCCGACAATAAAAAGTGGTTTTGCCAGCTAGCCCGTTCACCGCACTATTTTCACCAGCACGGTCAATCAGCGCCTGACTTCCTTCAATGCCCACCACCTCACGCGCCTGTGTCGCCAGCGGCAGCGTGAAATTGCCCAATCCACAAAACAGGTCAGCAACCCGGTCGCCTGGATGCACATCCAGCAGACGCAGCGCGCGCCACCAGCACTCGGTTGATCTGGTGATTCACTTGCGTGAAATCGGTCGGCTTGAACGGCATGCGGACACCGAACTCCGGTAAGGTGTAATACAACTCGGCTTGCTCGGGATAAAATGGATAGGCGGTGTCCGGGCCGCCGGTCTGAAACCACCAGTTCACTTGATATTGGTTGGCGAAGGCCCTCAGCTTGGCTTCATCTTCTGCCGTCGGCGACGCCATAATGCGTAGCACGAGTGCCGTAATCTTGCCTTGCGCGCCCTCTCCGACCGCCAATTCTATCTGCGGAATCTGATCAATCAAACTCAGCGAGCCGATCAGGTGACGCAGTGGCACCAGCAGCGCCGATACGTTAGCCGGCAGGATTTCGCAGGTTTTCATATCGGCAATGAACGAGGATTTCCGTTCATGAAAACCAACCAGCACGCCGCCCTTTTTCGGCACGTTACGCACGGAAATGCGGGCGCGGTAGCGATAGCCCCAGGTAGGCCCGTAAATCGGTCGCAGCATGGTTTCAGCCTTGACCTTGCCGATGTGCCATAAATTATCTTCCAGCACCCGCTGCTTGACGGCGACTTGCGCAGTCGGCTCCAGGTGCTGCATTGCACAGCCGCCGCAGATGCCGAAAACAGCGCAATGTGGCTTGACCCGCAATACCGATTCACTATGCAATGCCGTCATGGTAGCAGCTTCCCATTTCGGCTTTTTGCGATAAGACTGGTAACTGACCCGTTCGCCGGGCAAAGCGCCTTCGACAAAAATAACTTTGCCCTGAGTGCCATCTTCATTCTGCAGATGGCCGATCCCGCGCGCATCCATGTCGAGGGATTTGATATCGATAGTATCTTGTTGCATAGAGGAACTAAACGCAGTGGTAACCGCCGCGGCATGCGCAGTACGGCATGGGGATTGATAGAAAATAGCGTGAGATAAATAGCGAGAGATTATAGCGCCATGCGCACCTAAAACCAGAACGATTCAGGTTTTAGAATTGCCGGAATGAGGCTGGGTCAGTATATGACGCCTACATTCCGTCATCGGGCAATTAAAGGAAAGAGTCCTTGCCAACACCTTTTGCACCCATCAAACGCTTAAGTTTGAGTAACGCCTCCTGCTGAATCTGCCTTACCCGCTCGCGCGTGACACCGATTTCGGCGGCCAACTCTTCCAACGTCGACGGGTCGTCGTTATCCAGACCAAAGCGGCGCATGATCACATTGCGCTGCTTGTCAGTGAGCTTTTCCAGCCAGACTCTCACCAGAATCGATATCTCCTGCTGCTCGGCACGGGAATCCGGATTTTCTTCGGTTGCACTTGGCAGCAAATCCATCAGGCTGGCCAGCGGATCCTGATCCAGCGGGGCGTCAAGAGATGCTGCATGCTCAGACAATGCCAGCACGTCCTGCACATCTTCGACCGCACGATCGACCAGATGGGCGATATCTTCGGCGCTGGCATCCTTGCCGTCGTGGTGCTGCGCTTCCAGATGATATTTGGCGCGCAGTATCTGGTTCAACTCGCGCACCATGTGCACCGGCAGACGCACGGTGCGCGCCTGGTTCATGATGGCACGCTCGATGCTCTGGCGTATCCACCAGGTCGCATATGTCGAAAAACGAAAACCTCGCTCCGGTTCGAACTTGTCGATTGCCCGCATCAGCCCGAGATTGCCCTCCTCGATCAAATCGAGCAAGGCTACGCCGCGATTGATATAGTGCTTTGCGATCGACACAACCAACCGCAGATTGTGCTCGATCATTTTTTGCCGCGCTTCGAAATTGCCCTGCTTGGCAAGCGTGGCGAAATGCACTTCCTCAGGCACCGACAACAGCGGTCGCGTGCCGATCTGGTTCAGGTAGTGCTGCGTGGTGTCGGTCGACAGCTCCGCCGCCAAGACTTTCTTAAGCTCTTCGACGCCATCGACAACCACCACCCCATCGACGACAACCTCATCGTCGTCTGTATCGGGTTCTGTAGCGGCAGCATCAACATCGTCCTCGTCACGCATATCGTCGGAAATACTTTCCGGGGAGACGTCATGCTGTTCGTCCTGATGAGCTATCGGCCGCTTTGTCATTTATCGACTAGGTAAGAATTTTGATGGATCGACAGGCTTGCCTTGTTGACGAATTTCGAAGTGCAATTTGACGGTATCGCTATCCGAATTCCCCATTTCAGCAATTTTCTGGCCCTTGCTGACCGTCTGGCCTTCTTTCACCAATATGGTCTTATTATGCGCGTAAGCGGACAACAATATACTGGTATGTTTAATGATAACCAAATTACCGTATCCACGAATACCGCTACCGGCGTACATCACCTTGCCACCAGCTGCAGCGACTACCGGCTGCCCGGCCTTACCGGGAATGTCGATCCCTTTTTTGCCTTGGTCGAAAGCGCCTGACGGCTTGCCTTCGGCTGGCCACATCCAGTCAACCCGCCCCTCATCGTCAGCGGCAGAAGCCGCTGCAGTGTCCGCAGCCGTTGTCACTGGCGCTGCTGGCACCACTGATTTCGACGTATCCACCGATGGCGTTGCGTCTGGCTTTTGCAATTCGGCCAACGCGCTGTCCGAGTAAGGACGCTTGTCGCCGCGCGGCGTACTCTTGTTGCCACCGCTGGCCGGGATCGCCGCTGGTGTGGATGGCGCAGAGCCCAGCGACCTTACCTCAACACCTGAGCTGGTTGAAACATTACCGATCTGGGCGCCGCCTGCAAGCGCTGAACCAGTATCGGGAGGCTGCACCCGCAACACTTGGTCGACCTTGATATCGTTGGCATTTTCCAGCTTGTTCCAGGCCACGATATCACGATAGCTTTGCCCGAACTCCAGCGCTATCCGGTACAGAGTATCGCTTTTCTTTACGGTGTAGTAACCACGTCCTTCGGGAGCCTTTGGCGCCTCAGATGCTGTGCCCGGAGTAGCGTTGCCGGCGCCGATGCCGGGCCTGCGATCCACCACCGGAGCGGGGGTACGTGGAGTAGTACACGCCGCTAGCACACCAACCAATACCCCCAGAACTATAAAGCGAGTTTTCTTCATTCTCATTACATTTATCAGGTGCGACATCGTCGCTGATTATTCGTCAATTGATCTTGCCCCATCCGAAATCGTTCAGATCGTTCCGGCGCGCAACGGCACAAAATGGCAATCTTCCAGTGTGGTGCTGGTCCAATCAAATTTACTTATCCGCTGGATTAGTTGCAGTACTTGATGACGGGAACCGACCGGCGCCACCAGGCGGCCACCGATCGTCATTTGATCCAATAACGCTTGCGGTACTTCGAGCCCGGCCGCGGCCAGAATAATACCGTCGAAAGGTGCTGCCTGCGGCAGCCCAAGCATACCATCTCCGTAGTGCAAACGGATGTTGGGTATGCGCAGAGGGCGTAAGTTGCTTCTCGCCAGTTCATGCAGCGGCTTAATGCGCTCGATGGAATAAACTTCTTTCGCTACCTGAGACAGCACCGCCGCCTGGTAACCGCAACCGGTTCCGATTTCCAGCACACGTTCCAGGACCCCGCCCTGGGAATTGGCGCGCATGATTTCGATCATGCGCGCCACAATGTAGGGTTGCGAAATGGTTTGATGATGGCCAATCGGTAAGGAAGCATCGATGTAAGCCTGGCTGGCGAGCCCCGGCTCCATGAACATATGGCGCGGCACTATCTCCATGGCTGCCAACACCTTGGCGTCGGTCACGCCTTGCCTGGCCACGCGATTTACCATCGCCTTGCGCACCGCATCGGACACCAGCGAGCTTGAACGGTCGACGTGATTGGCAGTTTGTGCCGGACGCGCCATCGCTTTAGCGGCAGAAAGCACTTGCGAAGATGATGTCGTGGACGTACTTTTGAGCACTATCGGTTGTAACTGCGAACTCCCCCAAGCAGCATTCTTGGTCGCCGCCTGCGGCGTTGCCACCGTTCTGCTAGTGCGCTCCAATGGTGTCTTTTTATCGACCACCGATGATAACGGCAGTGGAAAACGCTTGGGTTTATCGCTCATGGCAGGTGTTTCCTCAGCGCCACCATTTGCCCCGCATTCGTCAAGTCGACTTGCAACGGTGTAATCGACACATGGCCGTTTGCGGTCGCATGGAAGTCAGTACCCTCGACGGCATCGCGCGCCGCGCCAGGCGGACCAATCCAGTAAATGTCGCGGCCGTGCGGATCCTGGCTTCTGATGACTGGCTCCGATTGATGCCGCTTCCCCAGGCGCGTAGCCAGAGCAGGCTTTAGTTCGGCATAAGGCAGATTCGGAATATTCACATTCAGCAAGTAAGGCTGCGCCAGATGACTAAATCGATGCTCGACAATGTCGCGCGCGACGCGGGCGGCACTGTCGAGCTCGTCCCAGCCCTTATCCAATTGCGAGAATGCGATGGCAGGAATGCCGAACAGGAAACCCTCCGTTGCAGCCGCCACCGTGCCGGAATATAGCGTGTCGTCACCCATGTTCTGCCCTTGATTAATGCCGGAGACAATCAGATCGGGGCGAAAGTTGAGCAAACTGGTCAAGGCAATATGTACGCAGTCCGATGGCGTGCCGTTGACATAATAGAAGCCATTTTCTGCCCGCTGCACAGATAAAGGGCGATCCAGAGTCAGCGAATTGGAGGCACCGGAGCGATTACTGTCAGGAGCCACAACAACAATTTCGGCGATTGGTGTCAGAGCATTTGCCAGAGCGACAATGCCGGGTGCCAAATAACCGTCGTCGTTACTGATCAAAATTTTCATATTTGAATTTTACCTGAAGCAATGTTATCGATTTATGCTGATTCTGAATTGTAACCAAGCAGGTATGGCAATAGCAAAACGTCGGGAAAGAAAGAATGAAATAGACGGCTCCTCAAGGGTAACGCAGATTATTCGACCAATCAGTTGCCTTTCCGCCACGTCGCAACGAGAATTTCAAATTTATGCTGCGGTGCCGCATAAATTTTCCTGACAGTGAGAAAAAGTGCGTATCTTAAAGTCTGTTAACAACAAAATTAAATGACATGCTTGGCTTTCGATGAATCTATCAACCAAGTAGGCCATGCTTTTTACCCACATATACGAAACTTCCATCAGCAAGTGCGAACAGGCATGCCAACCCTGCTGCACGGCCATCATCATCACATTATGGCCTCTCCCTTGCTGTCAGATTATCAAGGAGTCACCATGAAAACTCATCGGGTTCGCAATACTGCTGGCAGCAGTCACTACCCACTGAATGCGTGGACAGATTTGATGTTCAAAGCGGCGGAAACGATGACCGCATCGACCCAGGTAATCGGTCATCGCACTGCTCGCATGGCAATGGCAGGCCCGGCACCAAGCATGCTTGACCAGCACGAATTCGATCTGATGAGTCGTGAGAAAATCGAAGCCGCAGCGGAATCCACGCATGCAATGGCGGCTCGTATGCTCGGTTTGCATCAGGAAATTGTCATCATGGCCATTCAGCAAATATTGAGCGGTACGGCAAACCTGATAGCGGTCGCAGGCAGTAGCAGCCTGCATCAATCCGGGCGTCGCCAAAGCAAACTAGCGCATGATACTTTGCGCGACTCTGCTGAAGCAGTGTCGCAGTTAAACGCCTCGCTGGCGGATATAGCCGGAACCGGGCTGGAGCCGATCCACGCGCGTGCTACCGCGAACGCCAAACGACTCACAGAATTGTAAATCCAGCGTTCAGTCACAGCGGTGCAGAAGGAGCTTCTGCCGCTAACGCTAACTGTCTGGACCAGGCAGGTGGCGCTGTTCCCTCCAAGTGAATTTGTTTGATTGATGCCAGTGGATACCGACTACAAATTGAGACGGCAAAATCCGCCAGTATACAAGCCTGTGCGTGCCATCCGACGCCAGAGGCTTGGCGCACACTCCCGTTAACCAGTTCTGGCAACTCGGCCACGTCACGGATTGGCGACATCAGTTTGTACAGCGCTTCCTTGTCACTCCACAAACCATAGAATGCAGCGATCTTATGGGCTTGCGGAGGACTGGATAACCAAAGGATTTCGCCGGCGGAAAACGCAACGTTGCCGACAGCATCGATGCCGCGGCTGGTATCCAACGCCTCAATATCTAGTCCCAGCGGTGTATCGAAGCTGGTAGCGCAACCAACCCAGCCTCGGCTGTGTGAGAGGCTGAACGAAAACTCGTGCTCGATGGGCACGAGGAAGTCCGATGGAAATTGCAGCATCGGGGCCCGGCCCGGACGTTCGACGATGTTAATCTCGTCAAAAGCAAGACCGGCCGTCCGTGAGGCGGTAAATCGCAATAAAACCCGGCCCAACAGGAACTCCCGCTGCCTGACGACTCGCGCAAACCGTTGATAGCGTGATAGTTCTCCGTCGCTCAAGCAAGCGATCAACGCGGCTGCATCGGCATCCGATAACGCATTGGCATCGACCGACCAAAACACTGCGGAGCGCATAAGCCTGTTACTCCGCCCGCTTAAAAATCAACGAAGTATTAATACCGCCGAACGCAAAATTGTTCGACATAATGTACTCGCATTGCAGCTGCCTGCCTTGATCGACGATGTAATCCATCTTGGCGCACAGCGGATCAAGCTGCGTAAGATTGATGGTCGGTGCAAACCAGCCGGAGCGCATCATTTCGATACTGATCCACGCTTCCAATGCGCCACACGCACCCAGCGTGTGGCCGGTGTAGCTTTTCAGTGAACTGATTGGTGTATGCCGGCCAAAGACTGCCGCGGTTGCATGCGATTCGGCAATGTCGCCCTGCTCTGTACCGGTGCCGTGAGCGTTGATATAACCGATGGCAGACGCTGGCAAGGCTGCATCGGTGAGCGCCAATGTCATGGCGCCCTGCATCGTATCGGCATTCGGATGGGTGACATGACAACCGTCGCTATTAGTGCCGAAGCCAACGATTTCGGCATAAATCCTCGCGCCACGCGCCCGTGCATGCTCAAAATCTTCCAGGATCAGGGTTCCCGCGCCTTCGCCTATCACCAGACCGTCCCGGCTGCGGTCGAAGGGGCTTGGCGTGACAGCTGGCGCCTCGTTACGCACGCTGGTGGCAAACAAGGTATCAAACACTGCCGCCTCGGTGGCGCATAGTTCTTCAGCGCCGCCTGCAATCATGATGCGCTGCCGACCGCTGCGAATGGCTTCGTAAGCGTAACCAATGCCTTGGCTGCCCGAGGTGCAGGCGCTGGACGTGGTAATAACCCGACCGGTAACACCGAAGAACACGCCAATGTTGACCGGTGCGGTATGCGCCATCATCTTGATATAGGTAGTGGTATTGATGCCGCGCGTGCTACGCTCTTCCATCATCCGGCCGAAGTCACCGATCGCCGCTGGCGTTCCCGCAGACGAGCCATAGGCTATGCCGCAAAGACCGCTTGTCAGCAGCGGATCGTCTATGAGGCCGGCGCCGATCAGCGCCAGTTCGCTGGGGCGGGTCGCCATCAGGGCGACCCGCCCCATACTGCGCATCGTCTTGCGGTTGTACCGATCTGACAGCGTGAACTCGGCGGCAGGCGCCCCAGTTGGGTATTCAAGCCATCGTAGTCGGCCCAATCGTGCATGCGCACCACCGCGTTGCGATAACTGCTGAGATGTGCGCGGATGCTGCCCCAGTCGTTGCCGATAGGGCCAATGCCAGCCATGCCGGTTACCGCTACCCGAGGTTGCGTCACTTCAGTGGCAACGCGCTTCATGCCATGCCGCCATTGATGGAGATCACCTGGCGGGTGATGTAGGCGGCGTCGGCATGCATCAGGAAGGCGACAGCTGCGGCCACTTCGTCCGGTTTGCCAACCCGCCGCGCCGGTATCAGCTTGAGCGCCTCTTCCAGAGGCACATCGTCGATCATGTCTGTCTCTATTAAACCGGGCGCGACGCAATTGACCGTAATATGCCGCTTCGCCAATTCGATTGCCAGCGCCTTGGTGGCACCAATAATGCCAGCCTTGGCGGCACTGTAATTGACCTGGCCGCGATTGCCGATCAACCCCGACACCGACGCCATGGTAACAATGCGACCAGCCGCCCGGCGCTGTACCATCAGCATGATTAGCGGATTAAGGACGTTGTAAAAGCCGTCCAGATTGGTCTCAAGTACCAGATCCCAATCCTCGCCTGGCATTGCCGGGAAAGCATTGTCACGCACCACGCCAGCATTGCACACTACACCGTAATAACAGCCGTGCAGCTCAACATCGGCCAGCAAGATATCTGCCACGGCTTGGCGCTGACCTATATCGAATTGCAATACGCGTGACCGTGCGCCAAGATCGCGCACCGCCAGCGCCACCGCGTCTGCAGCCGCGCGCTGTTGATGGCAATGCAAGACGATGTCATAGCCGTCGCGGGCTAATCGTAGTGCGATGGCTTTGCCGATGCCGCGACTGGAACCTGTGACCAGGACAGTCTTCCTTTCTGCGGCAGCCTTGGCTTGTGCCGTGCTTTCGGCAGTATTCATTTGCAAGGTCATTCGGTACTTCCCTCAAGAAAATCAGCCGCATCCTTCGGCTGAAATACGGTAATTGTCGCGCAAGCCAACTGTCGCTGCGCTTGATGAATCTGGCACTCGAAAGAACCGATGCCATTGTCGACCTGCAGCATTCTTTGCACCCGCACCCGTAATACACTGCCAATCGGGAAGCAAGGCGTTGCCGCTTCATAACGCCGCGTACCGAGCAGGAAGCCGATTTTGACTGGCTCGCTGCGCAGGCGAGCGGCGTAGCCTGCGTAAGCGGCAATTGCCTGCGCCATGTATTCGATGCCGACCCAGCTACCGACGCCTTCCGCATTACAAAACAGGCTATCCGGCCGAATCACTACCTCCGCGCACAGGTATTCTGCGCCAACCTCAAGTGCCTTTTCCAGTAGCGCCATCGTGCCAGAATGCGGCAGCAGATCGCGAATATCTGGCAGCGTATCGAAACTTGCCGGCATCACTCCCTCCCCAGCACCAATGTCGCATTGGCACCGCCAAATGCGAAGGAATTGCTCAATGCCCAACGCAAGGGATGCCCCAGGCTGTCGCCTGCAGCAATCAGGTTAAGATCCGGCAAGCGGGGATCTTGAACGCCGTCCCACAAATGCGGCGGCAGGTGGCCCAACGGATTGCTATCCTGCATGGCCAGCCAACACAAGCCAGCTTCAATCGCCCCGGCAGCCCCAAGGGCATGGCCTGTGAATGGTTTGGTCGAGCTCAGCGCGGTTTGCTCGCCGAACAGTTCCGCAATGACACGGCCTTCCATCGCATCATTTTGCATAGTCGCCGTGCCATGCAGATTGATGTATTCGACCTGCCTGGCACTGATCCCAGCCCGTGATAATGCCTGTTCGATGGCCATGCGGGCGCCTCCTCCCGCCGGATCGGGGGCGGAAATATGGTAACCGTCAGAGGACTCGCCCCAGCCGCGCAAGGTCACGGTCGAGGCCTCATTACTCATCAGGAACAAGGCTGCACCTTCGCCGATATTGATGCCGTTGCGATTAGCGCTAAACGGATTACAGCGCGCAGCGCTGAGCGATTCCAGCGCACTAAAACCGGCAACGGTAAAGGCGCACAAGGAATCTACACCTCCGGTCAAAACGGCGTCGCATACGCCCATCCGCATAAGGCGTGCGGCGCTGGCGATTGCCTTGCTGCTGGAGGCACAGGCGCTGGAGTGCACATAGGCGGGACCGGTAACCCCCAGTACAGCTGCCAGCATCTGCGCCGGCGATCCCATCTCTTGTTGCCCGTAGCTAAACTCTGCCGGAAACCGGCCATGCGCGCAGCGATGCTTAAATGCCGCTTCGCTTTGGGCGATGCCCGAAGTGCTGGTGCCGAGCACGATTGCCACACGATCCGCACCAAAGCGCTCTATTACGGCGTCGACTTGCGGACGAATTTGCGCCAGCGCCGCCAACGCCAGTTGATTATTGCGACTGCGCTGCGCCAGCGGCAAGGTATCAACGTCGGGCAGGACGGCGTCGACACACCCCAAGGCCAACTCCAGTCCGCGCGAATAACGCGCCGTTGCGACGACGCCGGTCTGGCTGCCGAGGAGGCGCCCGCTGATCTCGGCCTGGTTGTCGCCGAGCGGGCAAATCATGCCGAGATGGTTAAGATAAAGCATGGTTATGGCGCGCTGGTTGGTTCGGTAACATCGTCGCTGACCGATTCAATCGTCAAATGATAGTGATAACGCAAGTTGGCTAGTTTGATCTTGCCGCCCCACGGTAAATCCTTACTGTAATCGATCTGCATCACAGGCTCGCCCTGCCGCGACAGCGTGCGCCGCAAACCTTGCTGCTGAATTTGCCAGCCTGCCGGAAGCGCCTGCTGAATTGCAGCAAGCGGCCATAGCGCCAATTGCGTATCTTCGAGCACGTCTTCGGCGCGCAATTGCGATGGCAACATAGGATGCCGCCAGGATTGCAGTGTGACGCCATCATAGTGCAAGGTCAGCACACGCTGGCCAAAAGCCAGACCGACCATATTGAATTGCTGCGGATCGATTTCAAGTGCGGCATCCAGTTGATCGGTACGACCATTGCGCTCCACAGTGAGATGCTGCTGCAGGCTGATACTGGTGCCGAGCGTCGCTGGTGCCAGTTGCAGGCCCAGGCGAGCTGGCGGTGCAGCCGACGGCATAGCGGCACAGCCAGCCAGAGCTGCCAACAACATAGCAAGGCAATAGTAAGCCAATCGACCTAGCTGCATATTTCCTCCAAAGTCGCGAGGCGTCGCTTACTTTCTCTGACATAAGGATTACTTTCATCCCAAGCTTAGCCCGCCAGAATCGCAGCGATCATGCGTCGCACTTCCGGTTGCTGGCATTCATAGAAAATCACCTTCTGGAAGCCTCCCGAGTACCAGGATTCGACAAAGGTGCGGAAAGTATCTACGCCCTTTTTCAACGGCGTTGCGTACTCACTCTGCCAATCGACTTCTTCGCCGGAAAACTGGCGCTTCAAGACCGCAGCGTGTTGGCGCTGATTGAATCTTGACCCAGCCTGCTGATCGAAATGTGACCCAGGGCTGGTCGCTGCGTTTTGAGTTAGTAGCTGTGGATAAGTCTATCAAACAGTTGGTGTTGAAGCACTCCTTTTTAGCGATCTCGTTAAAGAACAAGGGAGGTGCTACGGGCGTAGCCCGTAGCACCTCCCTTCGTAGATTGAATCAGAATGGTTCATCAGGTGCTTCGGCTTTACCTCCCTTGCGACTCTGCTCCC
>NZ_JBIIVN010000072.1:0-11744 GCF_044339385.1 Collimonas sp.
ATCTTCTTCATTGCTGGTCTTTCCAAAGGATCGTTGATTTTACGTTACCTATGGAAGACTAAATTTCGGGGGAAGCTCACTCTTTGTTTCCTGTTATTTTTACCGTTTTTACCGACTACAACCTGGCGCGGCAGCGATGGCCAAATAACGCTGGCAAATCTTCCATTTTATTCATCAACCTGTCATATTCACTACATAGACTCCGCGAAAACCATCAGACCATCAGACCATCAGACCATCAGACCTGTAGCCTGATTCATGAACAAAAAGACCAAGTCGGAAAATGATGCTCAATTTTCAGGCGCCAGATTAGGTGCCAACCCAAGCTATTTAAACCGGGAACTATCGCTGTTGGCCTTCAACCGGCGCGTCATGGCCCAGGCCGAAGATCGCCACGTTCCATTGCTGGAGCGATTGCGTTACTTATGTATTGTCAGCAACAATCTCGATGAGTTTTTTGAAGTCCGTATCGCCAGCTTGCTTGCCAACGGTCGCAGCGACGGCGAAAGCGCCGAGCCTCCCGGCCTGAGTGCGGCATTGGAACGCACCAGCATTGAGTGTCACCAGATTGTCAGTCGCCAGTATGAGATATTGAATCAGGTAATCCTGCCGCAACTCTCGGCTATCGGTATTCACCTGCTGCGGCACAACGATCGCACGGACCAACAGCGAGCGTGGATAAAAACTTTTTTTGAGCAGGAAATACGACCTTTGCTCACGCCGATCGGCCTGGATCCGGCCCGCCCTTTCCCCCAAGTGTTGAACAAGAGCCTGAATTTCATCGTCGAGATGGCCGGCAAAGATGCCTTCGGCCGCAACACCACGATTGCCATCATTAAAGCGCCGCGCGTGCTGCCCCGGGTTATCAAACTGCCTGATGCGCTATCACCCAAGGGCAGCTCGTTCTGCCTGTTGTCATCGATCATCCACGCCCATATCGGCGACCTGTTCGCCGGGCGCCAGATATTATCGTATTCACAATTTCGGGTGACGCGCAACAGTGATTTGTGGGTCGATGAAGAAGAAGTAAAGAATTTGCGCCAAGTCCTGCAGAGCGAATTGCAAAGCCGCCAGTTCGGGGTTGCGGTACGGCTTGAGGTAGCGCGCAGTTGCCCTGAGCATTTGGCGCAATTCCTGCTCCACCAGTTTGCCATTGCGCCCAACCGCCTGTATGCGGTAGACGGGCCGGTCAACCTGGTCCGACTGTCAGAGATGATTGATCAGGTGAGTGACGCATCGCTGCGGTTCCCACAGTTTTTGCCGGGCTTACCGATCCAACTGGAGGTCGCCGACGACATTTTCGACCTCTTGAAAAAAAAGGATGTGCTGCTGCACCACCCTTTCCAATCGTTCCAGCCGGTGATTGACTTTGTCCGTTCGGCCGCATTCGACCCATATGTCGTGGCAATCAAGCAAACCATCTACCGCACCGGCATGAATTCCGATCTGATGGAAGCCTTGATACTGGCGGCACAGGGTGGCAAGGAAGTCACCGTGGTGGTGGAGCTGATGGCGCGCTTCGACGAGGAAGCCAATATCAACTGGGCCGACAAGCTTGAACGCGCCGGCGCACAGGTTGTGTATGGCGCGGTCGGACTGAAGACGCATGCCAAATTGTCACTGGTGATTCGCCGCGAACCGGATAAAAAAGATGGCAACGGCGAACTGCGCTACTACGCCCACCTGGGCACCGGCAACTATCATCCAAGCACGACCAAGCTCTACACCGACTTCGGGCTGCTGACCTCTGACCAAAAGCTGGCCACCGAAGTCAACGAAGTATTCATGCACCTGACAAGCCTGACCAAACCGAAAAAGATGGATCTGCTATGGCTGGCGCCGTTCTCACTACAGAAGGAAATCATTCGCGCCATCCACAATGAAGCCGAGATCGCCCGCAAAGGCCGGCCGGCGCGCATTATCGCCAAGATGAACGCCTTGCTGGACGAATCCGTAATCAGTGCGCTGTATGCAGCCTCTGCCGACGGCGTCAAGATCGAATTGATCGTGCGTGGCGCTTGTGCACTACGCCCGGGGGTACCCGGCTTGTCGGAAAACATTCATGTGCGCTCAGTCATCGGCCGTTTCCTGGAGCATAGCCGCATCTACTATTTCCGCAATAACCTGCAACATGACGTCTATCTGAGCAGTGCAGACTGGATGAATCGCAACCTGTTCCGACGTATCGAGGTGGCCTTCCCTGTGCATGACAAAGCGCTTAAGAAGCGGGTCATCAACGAGGGCCTGACCCCCTATTTGAAAGACAATGCCAACGCCTGGATTCTGGGGTCTGACGGCAGTTGGCACAAATCAAAGCCGCATCGAACACAAAAAGCGTATAGCGCACAACGGCATCTGATGCTCGCATTGGGCGAGCTTTCCCCGACAAAGTAAAAGAAGCAATCACGCAAGGGACCACATTACGGAACTGATTTTATGGCGACACGCAGAGGCAGAAGTCGGTGAGCCGGACCTCGGCCGTGCGCTAACAACCAAGGGGTACAAGCAAGCATGGAAAATGGCCGATTGGCTGGATCACAATTTGCCAAACAGTTGCAAAATTATCAGCAGCCCGGCAACTCGTACGGTACAGACTACGGAAGCGCTGGGCCGCAAATTTAAAACCCACCCGGACCTGGCACCAGATTGTTCGGCCGAGCAATTGCTCGCGGTCGCCAATTGGCCTTTCAATCGTGAGCCGGTGTTGATCATCGGCCACCAGCCTACGCTGGGACAGGTTGCCGCGTTACTCATAGCGGGACAGATGCAGGAGTGGTCGGTCCGCAAAGGCAATGTCTGGTGGATTGCCCAGCGCGAGCGCGGCGATATTACGACCAATTATCTGAAAGCGATCATGTCGCCGGAATTGATCGCTAAATAACTCACCAGCGCAGCCCGCTTAACCAAGCACTCATCAACAAACGGGAAATGACATAAATAATAATTTTCATATTTGCGGCCAGTTTGGTCAAATATGTATTTCTATTTACACCGTTGTTATCCAACGACAGGATTTACGCGGAGCACCTTTACATAAGATAGAATGAGGCACTTGCTTAATTGCAATATATGCAACTTTGTGTGGCAGTCGTCCAGAATCATCGAAAAGGCAACATATGCTCTATCAATTTCACGAATTCAACCGATCGTTGATGTTACCGCTCGTGCAATGGGCTAGCGCCGGTGCGAGGCTCTTCACCGATCCGGTTTCACCGCTGGCACATACCCCCTTCTCGCAACGTATCGCTGCCGGCTACGAATTGATGTACCGGCTGAGTAAAGATTACGAAAAGCCGGCCTTTGACATCAGCAATACCCAGATCAATGGCAAGGACGTAGGCATCGTCGAAGAAGTTACCCAGACATTGCCGTTCTGCCGACTGCTGCATTTCAAAAAAGACCTTAGCAACAAAGAAGCCGGCGCTCTCAAGCAACCGACGGTGCTGCTGGTGGCACCGCTGTCGGGCCATCACTCAACATTACTGCGCGACACCGTGCGCGGCCTCCTGCCAGAACACGATGTCTACATCACCGACTGGACCGATGCCCGCATGGTGCCGGCCAGCGAGGGCGCCTTCCATCTGCATGACTATATCTATTACGTGCAGGATTTCATCCGCCTGCTGGGCCCGAATGTACACGTGATTTCAGTCTGTCAGCCGACGGTACCGGTATTGGCCGCCATCTCGCTGATGGCCAGCGCCAAGGATAGCCGTCTGCCGAAGAGCATGACCATGATGGGCGGCCCGATCGATCCGAGCAAATCGCCAACCGATGTCAACGACCTGGCGACAGAAAAGCCATTCAGCTGGTTTGAAAATACCGTCATATATAGCGTGCCGTCTAATTATCCGGGCTTTGGCCGCAAGGTTTATCCCGGCTTCTTGCAACATGCCGGTTTCGTCGCCATGAACCCTAGCCGCCACGCGCAGAGCCACTGGGATTTTTACATGCACTTGCGCGAAGGATATAACGAGTCAGCCGAAAGCCACCGCAAGTTCTACGACGAATACAACGCGGTGCTGGACATGCCGGCCGATTACTATCTGGAAACCATCAAGACCGTGTTCCAGGATCACGCTTTGCCGCGAGGCACCTGGGAGGTCGAAGGTAAGCTGGTGCGCCCGCAAGATATCAAGAGCGTCGCGCTGTTCACCATCGAAGGCAAACTGGACGACATTTCCGGCCCCGGCCAGACCCAGGCAGCGCATGATTTGTGCAGCGCTATCCCTAAAGCCAAGAAACAGCATTTCACCGCAGAAAAATGCGGCCACTACGGCATTTTCTCAGGCCGTCGGTGGCGCGAAGTGATTTGCCCGAAAATTACGGCATTTATCAAGGACAACGCGTAATCAGGCTAATCCTGCCGCAATAAGCGTGTCGGGTCTGAGCATCAGTGATTGCAGGACAAACTTCAACCGCACGAACTATCGCTAGAAGTCACGGCCATGGGCGGCTCGCCGAGCGGCTCGAAACAACGCATTTTGGTTTCGACCAGGCTGCGCCGGTTGTCGCCAAGCCGATTCTTCCAGAGGGCCAGTGTAAGCAGCCGACTGGTTCGCAAGATCTGGTTCCGAACATCGTCGCAGCAAGGCGCGTTTCTTTCGATTGTTCGGCATTGTTTCTGGCGGGATAATCGCCGCCGCGTGGCGCATCTCAAGCAATTTTTTTGAAATTTGCTGGGTCGTCGACGCGGTTGACCAGGCGGTGCAGCGAGGAATCCAGGATAATAGGCGCCATGTTGTCATCATCCAATTAATTACTCACCGCCTGTGCCAGCCCTATCTTTAACCTCCCTCGCCGACCGCATTGAAGCGCTGCTGCCGCAGACGCAATGCACCAAATGCGGTTATCCGGCCTGCCGGCCTTATGCTGAAGCCATCGCCGACGGCAGCGCCAGCTATAACCAGTGCCCGCCCGGCGGCCAGCAAGGCGTAGCGCGCCTGGCGCAACTGCTGGGACAACCGGAGATTGCGTTGAATCCGGTCAACGGCATCGAACGTCCGCGGCGGACGGCAATCATCGACGAAGCTGCCTGTATCGGCTGCACTCTCTGCATCCAGGCCTGTCCGGTAGATGCAATTGTCGGTGCCGCCAAACAAATGCATACGGTGATTGCTGAGCAGTGCACCGGCTGCGACCTCTGCGTCGCTCCCTGCCCGGTCGACTGCATTACCATGGTTGACGTCAGTGGCACGCAAACCGGATGGAACGCGTGGACCCAGCAGCAAGCCGATGCGGCACGCGCTCGCCATGATTTCCGTCGGTTCAGGCTGGGCCGCGAGAAACAGGAGAACGACGACCGGCTGGCAGCCAAGGCGGCGGAAAAGCTCAAAGCTGTGGCGGCCGAAGCCGCCGCTTCGCCCGAACAACAAGCCGAACAGCAGCGTAAGAAAGCGATCATTGAGGCGGCGATAGAACGAGCTCGCCTGAAGAAAGAACAAGCTGCCCAGGATCCGCAATGAACGCAGAAAAACGCCGCGAAATATTTACCCGTCTGCGCGCAGCGCTGCCGCATCCGACTACCGAATTGGAATACACCTCGCCGTTCGAGTTGCTGATCGCGGTGATTCTGTCGGCGCAAGCCACGGATGTCTCGGTGAACAAAGCAACCCGCAAACTGTACCCAGTCGCCAATACCCCAGCTCAAATCCATGCGCTTGGGGTTGATGGCTTGATGCCGTACATCCAGACCATCGGCCTGTATTGCACCAAGGCCAAGAACGTCATCGAGACCTGCCGCATGCTGATGACGCTGAACGACAGCCAGGTGCCGCGCAGCCGCGAAGAATTACAAGCGTTACCTGGCGTCGGCCGAAAAACTGCCAACGTCGTACTAAACACCGCTTTCGGTGTACCGACGATTGCCGTCGACACCCACATATTCCGGGTTTCCAACCGCACCGGTATTGCGCCTGGCAAGGATGTCGATGCGGTCGAGCAAAAATTGATGAAACTGGTACCGGCCGAATTCCTGCTGGACGCGCATCACTGGCTGATATTGCATGGCCGCTACACGTGTATCGCCCGCAAACCGCTATGCTGGAACTGCAACATCGCCGACCTCTGTGATTTCAAAAGCAAGACGCCGTTACCAGAAAAAGGAATCTGATCCTCATGTCGCAATCGCACTCTCATCCGCACACCGAACACCATTTTGAAGCCAGCGATACCGTACGCGATATCGTCATCGGGATGGCCGACGGCCTGACCGTGCCGTTCGCACTGGCAGCCGGCATCAGTGGCGCAGCAGTTGGCATCGATATCATCGTTACTGCCGGCGTCGCCGAGATTGCCGCCGGTTCGATTGCGATGGGCCTGGGCGGCTACCTGGCCGGGCGCACACAACACCAGCATTACTATGCCGAGCGCGAGCGGGAAGAACAGGAAATTCGCAACGTGCCGCATCGCGAACGCAAGGAAGTAATCGACATCATGGCGCAGTATGGCGTCAGCGCTCAAGAGTGCCAGCCCATGCTGGCGGCCCTGGAACGCAATCCGCTGGCGTGGCGCGATTTCATGATGCGTTTCGAACTGGGTCTGGAGGAACCACAACCGGCGGCCGCCCGCAAAAGTGCGCTCACTATTGCACTGTCGTATCTGGTCGGCGGCATGATTCCGCTGTCGCCGTACATGCTCACGCAATCGATTCCACAAGCGTTAGCGGCATCGACTGGCGTGACGTTGCTCGCCCTGTTCATTTTCGGCTACTTGAAAGGCAGCGTGACCGGCACCGGCGCCTTCAAGTCGGCCCTGCAAACCCTGATGGTCGGCGGCCTGGCCGCGGCTGTCGCTTTCGGCATTGCCAGACTGATTAGTTAAGCATCATGTTCAACCCATCCCAAGACGACGTGCGCCGCTTTTTCTGTGAAACCTATCGCAAGCAGCACGCCAATGAAATATTAACGCCGCTGGAAGCCATAGCCGCCAACTGGCTGGAACAGCATCCCGAATATGCCAGCGACTTGAACAATGTCGAAGCGGCGCTGGCCGCCGATTATTCGGTCGAGAACGGCCAGACCAATCCGTTTCTGCACTTGTCTATGCACCTGTCGATTGCGGAACAAATTTCGATTGACCAACCGCCGGGTATCCGCGCTGCGGCTAACGCCCTGACCCAGCGCCTGCAATCGGAACATGAAGCGCATCACCAGATCATGGAGTGCCTTGGTCAAATGATCTGGAATGCGCAACGCAGCGGCTTGCCGCCTGATGGTGCTGCGTATATCGACTATGCTCGCCAGCGAGCATAAATTGCGACCGATGGCCGTTTGAACGCTCGCCAGCTTATGCTTTAACTTGGTCCGACAGCTCTTCATCGCGACGATGAAATAGCTGGTATAAAATCGGCAATACCAGCAGCGTCAGGATGGTTGACGACAGGATGCCGCCTATCACCACCGTTGCCAGCGGCCGCTGCACTTCGGCGCCGGTGCCGGTAGCAATTGCCATCGGCACGAAACCCAGCGATGCCACCAGCGCCGTCATCAACACCGGCCGCAAACGGGTCAACGCCCCCTCTCGGATCGCGACATCGAGCTTGCTACCGCCTTCCCGCAAAGTACAAATGAAGGCAATCATCACCAGCCCGTTCAATACCGCCACCCCGCACAAGGCGATAAAGCCGACCGCAGCCGAAATCGACAGCGGGATGTCGCGCAACCACAAGGCGACGATACCGCCGGTCAGCGCGAAGGGAATACCGCTGAATACCAGCAAGCCATCCTTCAGATTGCCGAACATAGCAAACAGTAATGTCAGCACCAGCAACAGTGCCACAGGAATCACTATCTGCAGACGCTCACTGGCCGATTGCAACTGCTCGAACTGACCGCCCCAACTGGTCCAGTAACCAGCCGGGATTTTTACCTGTTGCTGCAATTTTTGCTCTGCCTCGGCGACGAACGAGCCGATGTCCCGACCGCGCACATTGGCGCTGACCACGATGCGGCGTTTGCCGTTTTCACGGCTGATCTGATTTGGCCCCGGCGCCAGCTCCAGGCTGGCCACTTCTGCCAGCGGAATGTAGCTGATGCGGCCCTCCGCACCTGCCGTAGGCGGCAACGAAATCGGCAGTCGCTTGATCGCATCAAGGTCGGTGCGCAGATTCTCCGGCAGACGCACCACAATGTCGAAGCGGCGATCACCGTCGAACACGGTGCCGGCTTCCTTGCCGCCGATCGCGATAGCTATCACATCCTGTACATCGGCCACGTTCAGACCGTAGCGCGCGGTCTTGTCGCGGTCTATATTTACGGTCAGCATCGGCAAGCCGGAAGTCTGTTCGACCTTGACTTCGGCCGCGCCCGTGATTTTGCCAAGTAGTGCAGATACCTGATCGGCAGTCTGATTTAATACCGCCATGTCGTCACCGAATATCTTGACCGCGACATCGCTGCGCACGCCAGAAATCAATTCATTGAAGCGCAACTGAATCGGTTGCGAGAATTCATAACTATTGCCAGGAATGTCATTGGCAACTTTCTGGATCGCCGCCAACAGCGCATCCCGAGATTTTTTCGGCTGCGGCCATTCCTTCTCCGGCTTTAGCATGATGTAGCCATCGGAAATATTCGGCGGCATCGGATCAGAGGCGATCTCAGCTGTCCCGGTACGGGCAAATACTCGTTCGATTTCAGGAAATTGACGCTTCAGCGTGCTCTCGATCTGCTGCTGCATCGCCAACGATTGCGTCAGGCTGGTGCCGGGAATGCGTAACGCTTGAATCGCTATATCGCCCTCGTTCAGACTCGGTACGAACTCGCTGCCAAGCCGCGTCGCCAGCAAGCCGGACAACACCAGCACGGCCAACGCAGCGCCCAACACCGGGGCCTTACGCTGCATCACCCAATCGAGCGCCGGGGCATACAAGCGCTTGGCGCCGCGCATTAAGAAATTTTCACTTTCCGATACGCGCTTACCAATGAACAAGGCTACCGCAGCCGGAATGAAAGTGACCGACAGGATCATTGCCCCAATCAGCGCAATTACCACGGTCAGCGCCATTGGGTTGAACATCTTGCCCTCGACGCCAGTCAACGCGAAGATCGGCAGATAAACCACCATGATGATCACTTGGCCGAACAGTAGCGGCCGCCGCGCCTCCTTTGAGGCCGCGAACACTTCCTGGAAGCGCTCGCTGCGCGTAAGCTGCCTGCCGTAATGTGCCTGTGCATGCGCTAATCGCCGCACGCAGTTTTCGACAATCACCACCGCGCCGTCAATGATAATGCCGAAATCCAATGCCCCCAGGCTCAGCAAATTGGCACTCACCTTGTACTGCACCATACCGGTAAAGGTGAACAACATCGATAACGGAATCACCATGGCAGTGATGATCGCGGCACGGATATTTCCAAGAAATATGAACAGAATCGCAATCACCAGGATCGCGCCTTCCAACAGGTTCTTCTTGACCGTGTTGATGGCTTTGTCGACCAGGACCGTGCGGTCATACACGGTGACCGCCTCAACACCGGGCGGTAGAGTACGATTGATTTCGACAATCTTGCGATCAACCGCCTGCGATACTGCCCGGCTGTTTTCACCGATCAGCATGAACACCGTTCCCAACACTACCTCACGGCCATTCTCGGTGGCCGCACCGGTGCGTAACTCGCGGCCGATGCCGACCTCGCCGATATCGCGAATGCGGATCGGCACGCCCGCCACGTTACCGAGAATAATATTACGGATATCCTCAACCGAACTGACTTGCCCCGGTGCACGAATCAACAGTTGCTCGCCGCGCTTTTCGATGTAGCCGGCGCCGACGTTGTTGTTGTTGTTGCGATCGAGCGCCGTCACGATATCCTGCAGCGTCATTCCATACGAGGCCAGCTTCTCCGGCACCGGCGCTACCTGATATTCCTTGGCAAAGCCACCGATCGAGTTGATCTCGGTGACGCCCGTGACATTGCGCAATTGCGGCTTGATGATCCAGTCCTGGATTTCACGCAAGTCGGTCGACGTATAAGCGCTGCCGTCAGGCTTTTTGGCGCCATCCTTGGCCTCCACGGTCCATAAGTAGATCTCGCCAAGACCACTGGAAATCGGACCAAGCGCAGGCGTTACCCCCTCTGGCAATTTGCCGCGGGCTTCCTGGATCCGTTCGTTGACCAACTGCCGCGCAAAATAAAGATCGGTGCCACCCTTGAATATCACCGTAACCTGCGACAAGCCATAGCGCGACAGCGAGCGCGTCTGCTCCAGTTGCGGCAAACCGGCCATCACGGTCTCAATCGGAAAAGTCGCCCGCTGCTCGGTTTCAAGCGGTGAGTAACCCGGCGCCGACGTGTTGATCTGGACCTGAACATTAGTAATATCCGGCACCGCGTCGATCGGCAGTTTTTGATAGTTATAGATACCGAGGGCGGACATCGCAAACACGGCTATTAGAATCAGCCAGCGCTGCTCGATGGAGAAACGAATGATGCGTTCAAACATGGAATCGGGTCCTTTGAGTCATGGGCTTGATGGTGATCGACATCACGCGTTCAATGGGCGTGCTCGGCGCTGCTCTTGCCCAGCTCGGATTTGAGGACGAAGCTGCCATCGGCGGCATAGCGCGTGCCGGGCTTCAGTCCTTTAACGACCTCAGTGAGACGGCCATCGGCACGTCCGGTAACGACTGGCTGCACCATGAAACCATCGCTGATGCGAACGAACACAACCTGCTTGTCATCGACGCTTTGGATCGCCTCCGACAGCACCGCAGTCTTCACGTCGGCCTCACTGGAAATCACCTCGACATTGACAAACAGCCCAGGACGCCAGGCCATGTCGGGATTGGTCAGCGTAACGCGGGCCTTGGCGGTACGAGTCTGCTCACCCAGTAACGCACCGACATAGGCAATGCTGCCGTCAGCCTTGGAATCGAAGGCAGTAGCGTGGATTTGCACCTTCGCACCCAACCGCACCAGATTAAGATCCTTGGCAGGTACGCTGATCTCGGCCCACACTGTGGACAAATCAGAGATAGTAAAAATGCTGGCATCTGCGGCCACAGCCTCGCCCAAAGCAATATGCTTTTCAGTGACCGATCCATCGAACGGTGCGCGGATCTCGTATCGGTTGAGCGCGCCGGATGTACCGACACCGGTTCACAACACGTTCAATTTCTGACGTGCATTCTGCAAAGCGATTTGAGCTTCGTTCATGGCTTGATAGGCTTGCTCGGCAGAGATTTTTTCATCCCACAGCTTTTTCTCGCGCTCGTAAGTCGTGCGCGCAAAACTGTAACGCTTCTGTGCGGCGAGCAATTCGCTGCGCTGCTCAGCGAGGGCGGTGCTGGCCACCACCGCCAATAATTGTCCACGCTTGACGCGCTGCCCCAGATTGACCGCCACCTGCTCTACCACTCCGGCCAGACGCGGCACTACGTGCGCAGTTTTGTCTTCGTTGAAGCGAATTTCCCCTGGCAAGGTGATCGCTGTTTTAATGCGCGCTGACCCCGCACTCTCCAGCGTGACGGCGGCGGCAATCTGGGCGTCGCTTAACTCCAACTTACCCTCCTCCTGTGCAAAACTGGCCTGCAACTTCTGGCCGTTATATTGCAGCAGTAATTGGGCATCGAACACATGCGGCTCCTCAATTGCGGCGGCGCTGACCAGGAAGTCTGAGCTTCCCTCGATTTTTCGTCTCCCAACAGGTGGCTTTTATGCCGCCTGTTTTTCCTGATGTTGCTCAGTGAGCCAGTCATCTAAATACTGGCAGGGTGAACGATAGCCAAGCGTCGAATGCTG
>NZ_JBIIVN010000073.1:0-11732 GCF_044339385.1 Collimonas sp.
AACTCCGCCGTGTACATCTGTTTTGGTATCTTCTTCATTGCTGGTCTTTCCAAAGGATCGTTGATTTTACGTTACCTATGGAAGACTAAATTTCGGGGGAAGCTCAGGAAGGGAGCACTTAACCGCTTCACTATCCAGTTTGAAGAACGGATGAAGCCGAATTAAACGAAATTCCGTTTACACAAAATCCAGCACACCCTCGGACAGATGGGTCCACTTTAATCTGATCTGACCCGTTTAACTACGCACCAGGTCGCGCCAGGTATTTACTGAATCATACTAAATCATGCTGCAGTGATTTCTTAGAACGTCAGCGTCTTCACACCATCAGGCGTACCCAGCAAACAGATATCTGCGCCCTGCTGTGCAAACAGGCCAACCGTCACCACTCCGGTGATTTGGTTGATCTGCCGCTCCAGCTCGGTCGGATCGGTAATCTTCAGATCATGCATATCGATAATCACGCAACCATTATCGGTAATCAGCGGCTTGCCATCTTTAAAACGCAAACGCGGCTCGCCACCCAGCTTGATCAGCTTACGCGCCACCACTGCCTGCGCCATCGGAATCACCTCGATCGGCAACGGAAATTTACCCAACACCTTCACCAGCTTCGACCCATCCGCGATACAGATGAACTTCTCCGCCACCGACGCCACGATCTTCTCGCGCGTCAACGCCGCACCGCCGCCCTTGATCATTGCACCGTCGGCATTGATCTCATCGGCGCCATCGATATACACCGGCATGGTGGCAACCTGGTTGAGGTCATACACTTCGATGTCGTGGCCACGCAAACGCGCAGCAGTCGCCTCGGAAGAAGCCACCGCCCCCTTGATGCGATGCTTGATGTTGGCCAGCTCATCGATGAAAAAATTGGCGGTCGAACCGGTGCCGACACCGACAATCTGGCCATCCAACGCATATTTGATTGCTTCGCGGGCAACAGCCAGCTTGAGTTCGTCCTGGGTCATGGCAGTCATGGCTTGATCTTAAAAAAGAAATAAAGAGGCTATTTTAACCAAAGCAGAGCGGCGATTTTGAAATCAATCGCCGCTCTGAACTGAATATCAGTGATTTTCGTCCGGCTTTTCAGCCAATGTTTCTCGCAACGCAATTTGCAAGCGCGAATGCAGCTTCACAAACCGTTGCCACAGCACCAGCACCAGCACCGCGGCGGCTACCAGCACCGGCAGCAGCAGGTTAGTCGGCGGCAAGATACGGCTGCTAAGGGCGGCGATCATCAACATGATACCGATGATCGACACCACAGGAATCACCTCAGCGATTACGCGCCTTACCGCATGATTGTAAGCACCAGCCCATTCTGGCGTGACGCTGATCTCAGCCAGCAACATGCTCAACGCATGCAGTTTGCGATAGGTGGCGATCAGGAAGGGCAGCGATATCAACAATGCCCCTCCCCACACTATGGCGTTCTGGACCTGCGGATCGGCAATC
This sequence comes from Collimonas sp., assembly GCF_044339385.1. NCBI lineage: Bacteria > Pseudomonadati > Pseudomonadota > Betaproteobacteria > Burkholderiales > Oxalobacteraceae > Collimonas > Collimonas sp. The sequence goes on from NZ_JBIIVN010000073.1 coordinate 1,462, forward strand.
CAGGGCCCAATGAGTGCGCCAAGCTTTTCGGCAAAATAGCCGCTGACGATGAAGATCGCCGCCACCAGCGCCAGGTTAACCACCACCTGCATCAGGATGCGACGGATGATGCGCGACAATTCGGCGCGATCACCCTGCGGCTGCAAACTAGCCAGCCAGGTCGAATACATGCCGAATACCGAGGCCATTTTTTCCGGCATCGCCTTGGCCAGGCGCATCGATAGCGGATCCGCCAGCTTGATCAGATACGGCGTGAGCAATGTCGTCACCGCCGAAACCGCTACCACGGTCGGGTACAGGAAATCGCTGGTGACCTTCAAGCTGACGCCCAACGCTGCGATGATGAAAGAGAATTCACCGATCTGCGACAGCCCCATGCCGACCCGCATCGAGGTGCGGCCGTCATGACCGGAGAGGAAAGTCGCCATGCTGCAGCTGACCACCTTACCCAGCACAACCGCTGCCGTAATCACCGCAATCGGCAGCCAGTACTGCGCCAGTATCGAGGGATTGAACAATAGGCCGATGGCGACAAAAAAGATGGCACTGAACATGTCACGCACCGGTTCTATCAGCCTTTCTATCTGGTGCAGATGACGCGATTCAGCCATCACGGCGCCGATCAGGAAGGCGCCCAGCGCCACGCTGTACTCCAGTTTCATGACCAGCAGACAGAACCCGAAACACAGGCCGAGCACTGTCACCAGCAGCATTTCCTTGCTCTTGAACCTGGCAACATAGTCCAGCAAACGCGGCACGATCAAGATCCCCGCTACCAGCGAAACGATCATGAACAGCACCAGCTTGCCGATCGTGATGGCGGCATCGCCAGCATCCACCGATCCGCCGGTGGCAACCCCGGACAGCAACGCGATCATGCCGATCGCCAGCACATCCTCGACAATCAGGATGCCGAAAATCAGTTGCGCGAATTTCTCACGCTTCATGCCCAATTCGTTAAGCGCCTTGACGATGATGGTGGTTGAGGATACCGACAGCATCGCGCCGAGAAACACTGCATCCATCTGCTTCCAGCCGAAATAGATGCCGATTTCGTAGCCGACCCAAAGCATCAGGACAATTTCCGCCAGCGCCGCGACAAACGCGGTGACGCCAACCTTGCCAAGTTTCTTCAGGCTGAACTCTAACCCTAGAGAAAACAGCAGAAAAATCACGCCCAGTTCGGCCAGAATCTGGATCGTGCGTTCGTCCGTAATCAACGAAAATGGCGGCGTGTGCGGGCCGATGATGACACCGGCAACAATATAGCCGAGCACCACCGGTTGCTTGAAACGGTTGAACAACACCGTCACAACGCCAGCGATCAGCATAATCATGGCCAGATCCTGGATAAACGTTTCTACTGCATGATGCATGGGTGGGCTTTCCTCAAGAGATTGGACAAGTCATCGGCAGACTGGCGCGCAGCAAGAAGGAACCGCAGTACGCGCACGGCAAAGCAATGCCAAGCTAGCGTGGAGGCGACCAGAGACGAAGCGACCAGGCTGAAGTTAAACATGTCCGGCAATTATATTACGCTATCGAATATCTATCTTCAATAGATTAGGAGATTTGAACGATTTGGGAGATTTGAGAGATTTAATCCGCACAGTCGCGGCTTGCACGCAAGCGTAATCATCGACGCAAGCAGCGCAACGACAGCAACCCGACTCAGTCGTCGTGATTCGGATCCAGCCCGGGAAACAATATGTCGGTGTAGCCGAAGCGGGTGAAGTCTTTGATCCGCATCGGGTACAAAATACCATTGAGGTGATCGCATTCATGCTGCACTACGCGAGCATGGAAGCCGTCGACATCGCGACTGATGCACGCACCGAACTGGTCGAAACCTTCGTAATGGAGCTGAGTCCAGCGTGGCACGACGCCACGCAGGCCAGGTACCGACAGACAACCCTCTCAGCCGTCTTCCAGCTGTTCCGACAGCGGCCGCAAGATTGGATTGACCAGCACCGTCTGCGGTACCGCCGGCGCATCAGGATAGCGGACGTTATTGCTGAAGCCAAAGATCACCAGCTGCAGATTGACGCCGATTTGCGGCGCCGCCAGACCGGCACCATTTACCGCGTGCATGGTCTCGAACATATCGGCGACAAGAGCATCCAGCTCGGCAGTGCCAAAAGCGGTGACAGGCTCGGCTTGGCGCAGCAAACGCGGGTCGCCCATCTTGAGGATTTCACGAACGGTCATGAGGTACTCTTTGTTTATAGATTGTCTACAGATAAAAATCAAAACCAATTAGTTGAATTTTTTCAGATACTCGGCAAACTCAACCCCGGTTTCGGGATGCTTCAGGCCCATCTCCAACGTCGCTTTCAGATAGCCCAGCTTGGAGCCGCAATCATAACGCTGTCCGGTATAACGGTAAGCCAGTACTCGCTCATGCTGCATCAACGCGGCAATCCCGTCGGTCAGCTGAATCTCGCCGCCAGCGCCCTTGCCCAGCCCATCCAGGTGATCAAAAATACCGTTGGTCAGTACATAGCGCCCCACCACCGCCAGCGTCGAAGGTGCCTTATCTGGTTGTGGCTTTTCGACGATGCTGTTGACCTTCTCCAGATTTGGCTGATAAGGATCGATGCTGACGATACCATATTGCCTAGTGTCGGCACGCGGCACATCCTGTACTGCCAGCATACTCGATTGTTCAATCGCAAAAATGTCCGTCATCTGCGCCAGCACCGGCTTCTGGCCTGGCGCGACATCCATGAAATCGTCCGCCAGCAAGACCGCAAACGGGTCGTTGCCAACCACCGGCCGCGCGCACAGCACGGCGTGGCCCAGGCCCAGCATTTCCGATTGGCGAATGAAAATGCAATTGATGTGTTTGGGGATGACGTTCTGCACCAGCTCCAGCAAGCGCTCCTTGCCGGCGGCCTCCAGTTCGGTTTCCAGCTCGTAGGCTTTATCGAAATGATCTTCGATGGCGCGCTTGTTGCGGCCGGTGATAAACACCATATCGGTGATGCCGGCCGCCACCGCCTCTTCCACTGCGTACTGAATCAAGGGCTTATCGACAATCGGCAGCATCTCTTTCGGCTGCGCCTTGGTAGCGGGCAAAAATCGGCTGCCCAGGCCGGCAACAGGGAATACGGCTTTTTTAATGATGCTCATGGTGGGTTCCTTGTTCGCTTTCTAAAAGGATGCGGAGTCCGTCTTCATCCAGAATAGGGATATTCAACTCTTCCGCCTTGGTCAGTTTACTGCCGGCCTCAGCCCCCGCGACCACGTAGCTGGTCTTCTTCGACACCGAGCCTGTCACCTTGCCGCCAGCGGCCTCGATCAAGGCGGCTGCGGCATCACGGGTCAGGGTCGGCAAGCTGCCGGTCAACACGAAGGTTTTACCAGCCATCAGCCTGGACGCGCTTTCTGCCGGCAAGTTCTCCGGCCAATGGATGCCGGCGGCACGCAACTGCTCGATCAACTCACGATTGAGCGGATCAGCCAGGAACGTCAGCAACGAACGCGCCACCACCGGGCCGATATCGGCGACTTCCAGCAATTGTTCCTCACTAGCTTGCAGCAAGGCGTCGATGTTGCCAAAGTGGCTTGCCAGTTCCTTCGCCGTCGCCTCACCGACATGGCGGATGCCGAGGGCGTAAATGAAGCGGTCCAAGGTCGTCGATTTCGATTTTTCAAGCGCGCTCAACACATTCTGGGCTGATTTGTCTGCCATCCGATCCAGTTCGGCCAGCTTCACCAGTCCCAGCTTGTACAAATCGGCTGCTGTGGTAATGACCTGGCGATCCACCAATTGTTCAATCAATTGATCACCAAGCCCCTCGATATCCATGGCTCGACGCGAAGCGAAATGCTGCAATCCTCCCTTGCGTTGTGCTGCGCATTTGACCCAACCGCCGGAACAACGCGCAATCGCCTCATCCTCCGGCTTGACGATCGGCGAGCCGCAAATCGGGCACGCAACAGGCATCAAGAATGCCGCAGCATCAAGCGGCCGTAACTCAGGCACAAACGACACCACCTCCGGAATCACATCGCCGGCACGGCGCACGATGACAGTGTCGCCGATGTGGATATCCTTGCGCCGAACCTCATCTTCATTATGCAAAGTGGCATTGGTCACGGTGACGCCGCCGACAAATACCGGCGCCAGGCGCGCAACCGGCGTCACTGCGCCGGTGCGGCCGATCTGTACCTCGATATCGAGCACCTGAGTAGTGGCTTCTTCAGCGGGGAATTTATGCGCCAGTGCAAAGCGCGGCGCGCGCGACACAAACCCCAAAGTCTGCTGCTGCAGCAAACGATTGACCTTGCACACCACGCCGTCGATTTCATATGGCAGTTGCGCGCGTTTAGCGCCAATGCCGCGGAAAAAATCCAACAGTCCGGCAGCCCCCCTGACTACGCCGCGTTCATTACACACCGGCAGCCCAAGCTGACTATACCAATCCAGCAGCGCTGCGTGCGACAACGGCATGTCCTTGCCCTCCAGCACGCCAATACCGTAGGCAAAGAAACGCAAGGTGCGTTGCGCGGTGATGCGCGAATCTAGTTGGCGCAGGCTGCCGGCAGCGGCATTGCGCGGATTGGCGAACTCCTTCAATCCGGCATCGCGCTGGCGCGCATTGAGCTTGGCGAAATCAGCCTTGAACATCAGCACTTCGGCGCGCACATCCAGTACCTTGGGTGGATTGTCAGTATGCAAACGCAGTGGAATAGCCCGTACCGTGCGAATGTTGCTGGTAACATTCTCACCAGTGCTGCCGTCGCCACGCGTGGCCGCCTGCACCAGAATGCCATCTTCATAACGCAGATTGATGGCCAGGCCGTCGAATTTCAATTCAGCGGCATACTCGATCTCGCTACCGCTCTGCATGTCAAGACCATCCCTGACACGACGATCAAACTCGACAATATCGTTATCCTCAAAGCCATTGCCCAGAGACAGCATCGGGATCGAGTGCGTGACCTGCTCGAACTGCGGCAGGGGCGCGGCGCCGACCCGCTGAGTTGGCGAATCCGGCGTGTTCAATTCTGGGTGAGCTTGCTCCAACGCTTGCAGCTCGCCAAACAATTGATCGTATTCGGCATCCGGAATCGATGGATTATCGAGTACGTAATAAGAGTGATTGTGGCGATTTAACTCAGCCGCCAACCAAGCCGCACGGGCGCGCCAGTCAGCGTTGTCAAATGAAGAAGATGGCATGTGTGATATCCGTTGAATACAACGCAAAAAGGCCGCGCTGAGACGGCTCTATCTACGCCTTGCTGCAAATAGTGTTCTTTGTGAAAGGTGCGCCCGGCAGCGGGTCGGGTAGCATTTTTACCCAGTATTTTTATCCGGTTGTCGCATCTGTTTCAGTCCCGCACACTATTGCGGCAACGCGACGCCAAAAAATCTGCCCCACCCTAAGACGGCGCCAAAGCCGTGTCATGCAATTAGCTAAATAGACGCAAAGCCCGGACTGAACCGGCGGGGATTTCAGCCGCTTCCATTTCCTGATAGAAGGCATCGACCTGACCGGCGATTTCGGCCAACTGAACCTCTGTCAGCGGTTGATTGCTATCATCCACCAACACGCCGCCAAGGCGCGCCGCCAGCGAGCGCCCGCAAGCCACCATGGCGCCATAGCCGTCGCGTGCCGGCGCCACGCGCGGCACATCAAGCAGCAAAGTCAGGCGACTAGCGGTCTCGGCCACTGCGCTGGCATTGGTCGACAACGAAAACAGCAGGCCGCCGTCGCCATCGGACATCACCATGCGACCTTCCGGGCGCGCATCAAACCCTTGCCGCGCCAGCGCCGCCAGCAGCGTGCTGATCGCCCACGGCGCGCCGCTTGACTGAATATTCACACCCAACTGAGCATCGTGCTCAATGACAAACTGATGCAGCGAGCGTGCGGTATTGATCACCTCAGGCATGTCCGGCAGATCAGGTTCGGCGCCGAGGTCATCCGCGATCTGACGCAGGCGCATGACTAGTTCGGAATATTCGATTTCGTTGAGCGGACTACTGCGGTTAGCCAATTGCACACCGGCCAGTAAAGTGCTGTAGATGCCACCATGCGCCACTGGCTCCCAATCGCCATTAGCGTCTTCGCCAACAAAATGAATCGGCTTATTGCCGACATGGCGCAGGCTTTGCAAGGCGGGCAGCGCTTTGTCACCGCGTATCGGCGCCTCCAGCACCAGCGGGATTGTGCAATCGATCAGGTCGTCTACCGGCAACTCCTTGCGCATTGCCGGTGCAGCATGGCCAGCGGCGGTTGCGGCTGGATTGCCGGACTGCGGCTCCAGCGCATGCTGCTGCGCGATGTGCTCGATGGCGTCATGCGACGGCTCTGCAATTGCCGCCCGATCAGCGTCGTTTTCGGCATCGAACAGCTTCGGCTCTTGCCGCACCTGCGGCTCGCCGCTATCTTTTCCCGGCGTCATCAAGACATCGTCATGCGATCCCGAAAATGCCCGCTCGACGCTCTTCTTGGCCTTGTATTCCTGCCATTTGTTATACGAAATGACGCCGACAAGAAACGCGCCTCCAATGATAAACAGGCTGGTTTGTAGATCTGTCATTCTGCTGATGCCTTAATAGTTGCCGCCATATCGCTCAAAGAAGCGCTTGCAGGGCGGCTTAAAACGCAAATTTGCGACTGAAATTGTGGACTGGTCATTGATTGAATCCGAGGTAAAAACACTTCAAAAATGGTTGTCAGTGACCGCGTAAAAATGCTTCAAATTCGTTGTAATGCGTAGCTTGTATTCAGTCTTTTTTTATAAAAAGTCACCGATTTCATGTACATACAGTCAACCTGAACGACCGAGCTGCTTTTTACAAAATATGACATTAAAAAATATTGCATTAAGACTAGCAAAATCAGCCTGTTGCCGCCATAAAAAAATCGTCATGCAGCCACAGGATCGGCCGCAAAACTCCGTGCAGCCTCCATATCCACCGCCACGATCCGCGATACACCCTGCTCTTGCATGGTCACGCCGATCAGTTGCTGCGCCATCTCCATCGCAATCTTGTTATGCGAAATGAACAGGAACTGGGTATGACTGGACATCCGCTTGACCATGTTGCAGAAGCGCTCGGTGTTGGCATCGTCGAGCGGCGCGTCGACCTCGTCGAGCAGGCAGAACGGCGCCGGATTCAGCTGGAACATCGAGAACACCAGCGCGGTCGCGGTCAGCGCTTTTTCACCACCTGAGAGCAAATGAATGGTCGCGTTCTTCTTGCCCGGCGGCTGCGCCATCACCTGTACGCCGGAATCCAGAATTTCGTCACCGGTCATGATCAGCTTGGCCTGACCGCCACCGAACAGAATCGGGAACAGCTCGGCAAAATGATGGTTGACCTTGTCGAAGGTATCTTGCAGCAGATCGCGGGTTTCCTTGTCGATCTTGTGGATCGCATCCTGCAAGGTATTGATGGCCTCGGTCAGGTCGGCATTCTGTGCATCCAGGAAGTTCTTGCGCTCGGAAGCCTGCGCCAGCTCGTCCAGCGCGGCCAGGTTCACCGCCCCCAGAGCGGCAATCGCATTGGTCAGGCGCGTAACTTCGCCTTGCAAGTATGAAGGCCGCATGTCAGCGGTCAGCTTCTCACTCAAGGCAGCCTCATCGGCTTGCGCTTCGAGCAATTGCTGCACGTATTGCTCTTGATTCAGACGCGCCGCCTGTTCCTTCAGTTGCAGTTCCATGATCCGTTCGCGCTGCGGCTGCAGGCTGCGTTCGGCTTGCAGACGGGTGTCCTCATACTGACGCAGATTCTGCGATACCTGATCCAGTTCGTGACGAGTATCGGCCAGCGCGCGCTCCTGCTCACTGCGCTTATCCAGCAAATCCTGCAAGCCGGCCTGCGCGGCTTGATCGTCCAGGCTTTCCAGCTCAAGATGACCCTGCTGCATGTTGGCAAACAACTGCGCCGCTTGCTCCAGCGCGGTGGCGATGCTGCGCTTGAGTTCTTCGATCTTGTTGCGGTGCGACTTTTCAGCAAATTCCGCTTCTTGCGCGGCCCGCTCCATTTCGCGCAAGCGCTGCCGGGCGTCGTTGAGTTGTTGTTCCTTGCTCAGGTAATCGGTTTGTCCATCCTCATGCATCTCTTGCAACTCAGCCAACTCCATGTCGAGTTGTTCGAACTTGGCTTCCGATTCCATCCTGGTCTGCTGTTGCTCACTTTCCTGCGCCGCGATTTCCGCCAGATCTGACGCAATCTGGGAACTGCGCTGGTTGAAGCGATCCTGCAGTTCAGACAGTTTCATCACATCGATCTGCAAACCATGCACCGCCTGCGTCAACCCATGATGGCGCTGCCGCATTTCCTGCAGCCGCTGCGTCGCTTGCGACAACGCAGCCTCAGCGCGCACCGAACGCGAGCGTGCTTCGTCGGCCAGCATTTGCTGGGCGCGTAACTGCTTAGTGATGTTTTCGATTTCCTGCTGACGCGCCAACATGCCGTCCTGCTCAGAATCGGAGGCATAGAAACGCACGCCGGTCTTGCTGATCAGATGGCCCTGACGCGTGACGAAGCTGCCCCCCAACGGCAGCTTGCTGCGTTCGGCGAAAGCAGTTGTCGTGTCGTCGGCGGCATAGAAATTGTGCAGCCAATCCTGCATCAGCGCCCGCAAACCGGGGTCGTTCAATTGCAGCAGATTGAGGAAAGGCTTGAGCCCGGCCGGGGTTTCAGCGGCACTGGCTGCTGCCACACCGTTCGGCGTGAACAGGGCCAGCTTGGCCGGCGGTGCATCGTTGAAGAAGGCCTTGGCCCAATCCAGGTTCGACATTTCCAGCGCCGAAGTACGCTCGCGCAGCACCGATTCCAGCGCGGCTTCCCAACCGCCGTCGATATGCAGTTTTTGCCACAGACGCGGCAAACCTGCGAGTTCGTGCTTCTGCAACCAGGGTTGCACCTTGCCTTCGGTCTGGACGCTTTCCTGCAAGTGCTTGAGCGCGGTCAGGCGTGCTTCCAGCTGGGCATTGCTGGCGCTTTCGGCATTAACCTGCTGCTGTGCATTGCGGCGCTCTTCTTCCAGCCGCGGCAGTTGTTCCTGCGCCTCTTCTACCTGCATCGCCAGGTCTTCAAGAGCGGCCTGCTTTTCTTCGAGCTGCATGCGCAGGTTGCTCAAATGGGCGCTGTCCGGCAGATTGAGTCCGTTCTTTTCCTGCGACAGCCGCTCGCGCCGCGCACTCAAGCCGTTGAGGATGTTCGAAGCATTGCACTGATGCGCCGATTCCAGTTCGATCTGCTGCTGAATCTGCATGATCTTGCCGCGCGACTCAGTGCTCTTCAGTTGTGCCTCGCGCCAGCTTTGCTCCAACGCCGGCAATTGATCGTTGTGCTGCTGCGACGCCACTTGCGATTGTTCGACACGCGCCATCAACTCTTCCAGGTGCATCTCGGCTTCCACCAGATCGTCCTGAAATTGCGTCCCCTGGCGCTGCCATTGATCGCGCTGTGCGCTGAGCGAATTGAGTTGCGATTGCAGCCGGTTGCGCGATTCGATGACGAACTTGATCTGCGCTTCCAGGCTGCCGATTTCGGAGTTGGTTTGGTACAGATGGCCTTGCGCCTGGTGCATGCGGTCGCCGGCGGCATAGTGCGCCTGCCGCATGTGCTCCAGCTCGGTTTCGACATGCCGCAACTTGGCGGTCTGCTCTTCCAGATCGGTTTGCGCCTTCTCAATATCGCGGAAATATTTCTCCTGCTCAGCCTTGGCTTCGTTCTTGCGTAAAAGCCACAATAGCTTCTGCTTCTCTACCTGATCGCCTTGCAGTTCATGGAATTTTTGCGCGACGGCAGCTTGTGCCTGCAACTTTTCCAGATTGGTATTGAGTTCACGCAGAATATCTTCGACCCGCAGCAAATTATCGCGCGTATCGTTCAAGCGGTTTTCGGTTTCGCGGCGGCGCTCTTTGTACTTGGAAACGCCGGCCGCCTCCTCAAGAAAAACCCGCAGTTCTTCAGGGCGCGCTTCGATGATGCGCGAAATCATGCCTTGGCCAATGATCGCGTAAGCGCGGGGGCCGAGGCCGGTGCCCATGAAGATATCCTGGATATCGCGCCGTCGAACTGCCTGGTTATTGATGTAATAAGTCGAGGTGCCGTCACGCGTCAGTGTGCGCTTGACGGCGATTTCGGCATACTGGCTCCACTGCCCGGCGGCCTTGCCAAGGCTGTTGTCGAACACCAGCTCGACAGAGGAGCGTCCGGCAGGCTTGCGGTGCGATGAGCCGTTGAAAATCACGTCCTGCATCGATTCGCCGCGCAACTCGGAGGCTTTGGATTCGCCGAG
>NZ_JBIIVN010000074.1:0-11665 GCF_044339385.1 Collimonas sp.
CTGAAACTGTTTCGTTTTAATTCGTTCATATCCTGCCTTCGTTGTTCAGTGCAGGATACTCCTTAAACTATTGTCCGGATTTCCGGGTCCACTATAGTCTGCCTGCTTGCAGGGGTTTCAAATACTGCGTTGGCAGACGAGGACAGTTGAGCCGATGCATTGATTCAGAATGGCATCGCGGTGTTGCAGCAGATTGATCGCGACGGTTCCGGCGATGTCTGGGAGGGGGTGGCCAGTTTCGTTAAAGCGAAACTTCCGAAGGATACGTTCGTAAAAAGTATTCGCCAAGCCAGGTCAACCATTGGCACCGCGGCGCAACGGCGCTCGGCATCGGTCGTGCGGGTCCGTTATAACACGCAAACCGGCGATACGCCGCCAGGTCTGTATGCAAATATCGATTACGCTACCGATTTGCGAGATGGCACGACAGTGTTTGAATTGGTCAGCTTTCAACTTGATCCGAACGGTATCTGGCGCGTGACTGGATATATTCCACGCGACAAACAATAGTCTGACAATAATCCAAAGCAGAAAGATGCTGAAGTTTTGTCTCCGCAGAGATCCCGTCAAGCGATAACCGGGAAGCAGTCTGGCAACTGCTCAGACGCGCTTTCCGGCTTGATTCAGGTGCAGATCAATCGCGGATTTCCAGAGCGCGATTCAGGCTCAACGCAGCCATCGAGCAAGCCGCGCCAGACAGCAGATAGAAGCTCACATAGGCCAGCCCGAAGTGTGCCGACAAGCCTAGCGCCACCAACGGCGCGAAACCGGCGCCGACGAGCCACGACAAATCTGAAGTCAACGCCGCGCCAGTGTAGCGATACTTGGCGGGAAAGTTGGCTGTCACCGCACCGGCGGCCTGTCCATAAGACAGCCCGAGCAGGCTAAAGCCCAACAGGATGAAAACGTTCTGACCAAATTCCCCGCCGTTCATCAACATCGGCACGAACGCACTGAGTATTGCAATCAGCAACGCGCAGGCCCCTAGTGTAGTACGGCGGCCGACGCGGTCGGCAATCCAGCCTGAGGCGATCACACCCAAGGCCATCAGCGCCGCACCAATGATTTCGACATGCAGGAAATCGCTCGGTGAGCGCAATGAATACAAGGTAATCCACGACAACGGGAACACCGTTACCAGATGGAACAACGCGTAGCTGGCCAGCGCTGCGAGCGCGCCGATGATCAGGTTGCGTCCTTGCGAGCGGGACATTTCGAAGGCGTTGGTCGGCTCCAGTTCGCGCTCATCGAGCAGGCGCGCATATTCCGGCGTGGAGACCAGCCGCAGACGGGCAAACAAGGCGACGACGTTAATCGCAAAGGCAACATAGAATGGATAGCGCCAGCCCCAGTCGAGGAATTCGTCGCTTGTCAGGTTGGCGAGCGAGTAGGCAAACAAGCTGGCAGCGACGATGAAGCCGACAGGTGCGCCGAGTTGCCCCATCATCGCGTACCAGCCACGCTTGTTCGCCGGGGCGTTCAGTGCCAGCAGGGAAGGCAGGCCGTCCCACGAGCCGCCGAGGGCGATGCCCTGGCCGATGCGCAGCAGCGACAGCAGGATGATGGAGGCAAAGCCCAGATGTTCAAAGGTTGGCAGGAATGCAATTCCGGCGGTGGACAGGCCAAGGATAAATAGCGCCAGTGTCAATTTCACCTCGCGCCCAAAGTAACGCTGAATTGCCATAAAAATAACGGTGCCGAACGGTCGCGCTAAAAAGGCAAACGAAAAGATGGTGAAGGCATACAATGTACCTTCAAGTCGCGGCTCAAGCGGAAAGAACACTGACGGGAACACCAGAACCGAGGCGATGGCATACACGAAGAAGTCGAAGTACTCCGAGGCGCGGCCGATAACCACCCCAATTGCAATTTCACCCGGGGCGATTTCGGGATGGTCAGACCTGGAGGCGTGGTGGCCTTCGGTGACGCTTGGCTGAGACGAAAAATCGACGGAGTGTTCGTTATTTATATGTATGCTGGTCATGATCGTCATTCCTCACAAAGTAGGTTGCAGCCTGTGAGTGCGCCAACCCCTTCCAAATGCCGCTTGTAAGTGTAGGACAAAACGTCCAATCGCCAACGCACACCAGTAGCTGTACATTATCACGATTTTCTTGCTTCGACTGGAACTTTACGGCATGTATTCTCTAATAGCTCGTCGCGGACTGCTCCTTCTCCCCGTCATTTTATTGGCCGGGTGCAACACGGTGGTAATGAATCCGTCAGGTGACATTGCCAAACAGCAGAGCCACCTCATCATCGTCTCCACCTTATTGATGCTGCTTATCATCGTTCCGGTGATTGCATTGACCTTCTGGTTTGCCTGGCGCTACCGCAAAAACAATACCGAAGCCCGCTATGAGCCAGACTGGGATCACTCGACCCAGCTCGAGCTGATCATCTGGGGCGCGCCGCTGCTCATCATCATCGCGCTTGGCCTGCTGACCTGGATCAGCACCCATAATCTCGATCCGTACCGGCCGCTGTCGCGTCTGGATGCAGACCGTCCGATTCCAGCCGACACCAAGATCCTCACCGTAGAAGTTGTGGCGCTGGACTGGAAGTGGTTGTTTATCTATCCGGAGCAGGGGGTTGCTACGGTCAATGAGCTGGTGGCGCCGGTCGATGTGCCGATCCGTTTCAAGATTACCGCTTCCACAGTGATGAATTCGTTCTTCATCCCTGCGCTGGCAGGGCAGATCTACGCGATGCCTGGCATGGAAACCTCACTCAACGCCGTCATCAACAAGCCGGGTGAGTTCGAAGGCTTCTCTGCTAATTACAGCGGCGCAGGCTTCTCCCATATGCGTTTCAAGTTCCACGGCGTTTCAGCAGAAAATTTTGACCAGTGGGCTCAAAAGACCAAGGCTGGCGGCGGCGCTCTGAAGCGCGCAGAGTACCTGGAGCTGGAGCAGCCTAGCGAAAGGGAACCAGTTCGCCGCTATGCCAGCGTGGACAGCGATCTGTATCATGCGATCGTCAATCGCTGCGTCGAGCCAGGCCAGATGTGCATGGACAAAATGATGGTAACCGACACCAACGTCAAGGCAGGTATGCACCATGAATAATCACCAGCAAGGCACCCTGGCGCATGGCCAGCCAGCGTGCCGCTTTGCCGGTACTGGCGCCAAGGCAGGCGCCGCGTTCTCCTTTTTCTTCGGAAAGTAACAATGCTAGACCATATTGATCTGACCAAGCTGATCTTCGGCCGTCTCTCCTGGGACGCTATTCCCCTTCATGATCCGATTCTGTTGGCGACCTTCGCCATGGTCGGTATCGGTGGCGCGGCGCTGCTGGCGGCGTCGACGTATTACCGCGTCTGGGGCACTCTGTGGCGCGACTGGTTCACCAGTATCGACCACAAAAAAATCGGCATCATGTACATGGTGCTTGGCCTGGTAATGCTGTTGCGCGGCTTTGCCGACGCGCTGATGATGCGCGCCCAGCAAGCCTTCGCTTTCGGCGATTCCGCCGGCTTCCTGCCACCGGACCATTACGATCAGATTTTCACTGCGCACGGCGTGATCATGATTTTCTTCGTCGCCATGCCTCTGGTTACCGGTCTGATGAACTATGTTGTGCCGCTGCAGATTGGTGCGCGCGATGTGGCTTTCCCATTCCTCAATAACTTCAGCTTCTGGATGACGACATTCGGCGGCGGTCTGGTGATGGCGTCGCTGTTCGTCGGTGAATTCGCTCGTACTGGCTGGCTGGCTTATCCGCCGCTGTCCGGCATCCTGGGCAGTCCGGATGTGGGGGTCGATTACTATATCTGGGCGTTGCAGATTGCCGGGGTCGGGACCTTGCTGTCGGGGGTCAACCTGATCGTGACCATCGTCAAGATGCGTGCACCTGGCATGAATCTGATGAAAATGCCGGTCTTCACCTGGACTGCGCTGTGCACCAACGTACTGATCGTCGCCGCTTTCCCGGTGTTGACTGCGGTACTTGTCATGCTGTCGCTGGACCGCATGGTCGGCACTAATTTCTTCACCAATGACATGGGCGGCAACGCCATGATGTATGTCAACCTGATCTGGATCTGGGGCCACCCAGAGGTGTACATCCTGATTTTGCCGGCATTCGGTATTTTCTCGGAAGTGGTATCGACTTTCAGCAGCAAGCGTCTGTTCGGTTACACCTCGATGGTGTATGCGACCGTGGTGATCACCATTCTGTCCTATCTGGTGTGGCTGCATCACTTCTTCACCATGGGTTCGGGCGCCAGTGTTAACTCGTTCTTCGGCATCACCACGATGATCATCTCGATCCCGACCGGGGCCAAGATATTCAACTGGCTGTTCACAATGTACCGTGGCCGCATCCGCTTTGAAGTGCCAATGCTGTGGACCATGGGCTTCATGATCACTTTCGTCATCGGTGGTATGACCGGCGTGTTGCTGGCAGTGCCGCCAGCCGACTTCGTGCTGCATAACAGCCTGTTCCTGATTGCACACTTCCATAACGTGATCATCGGCGGCGTGCTGTTCGGTATGTTTGCCGGGATTAACTACTGGTTCCCGAAGGCATTCGGATTCAAGCTCGACGATTTCTGGGGTCGCTGCTGCTTCTGGTTCTGGACCATCGGCTTCTACTTCGCTTTCATGCCGCTGTATGTACTCGGCCTGATGGGTGTGACCCGGCGCATGAGCCATTTCGAAGATACGTCGCTGCAAATCTGGTTCATCATCGCTGCTTTCGGCGCGGTACTGATTGCCCTCGGCATCGCTTCTTTCGTGATCCAGTTGATCGTCAGCTTCCGCCGTCGCCACCAACTGCGCGACACCACTGGCGATCCATGGGGTGGCCGTACTTTGGAATGGTCGACTTCGTCGCCGCCGCCTGACTACAACTTCGCGTTCACGCCACAGGTACACGACAACGATGCATGGACTGACATGAAGAACAACAATTACGTTCGTCCGCAGAAAGGCTTTACCGAAATCCACATGCCGAAGAACACGGCTGCCGGCTTCGTCATTGCCGGTCTGAGCGCGGTTTGCGGTTTTGCCTTGATCTGGCAGATGTGGCTGTTGGCAGGCTTGGCCTTTGTTGCTGTGGTTGCCGCCGTCATCATTCATACTTTCAATTACAACCGCGATTACCACATTCCTGCGGATGAAGTTATCCGCACCGAAGATGAACGCACACGTTTGCTGGCTAGCCATGTCTGATATCACTACTTCCTCTGCTGGCGCCATGAGCGCCGACCCGAGCTCGCGTTACTTTGTGCGCGAGCACCATCCTGAGAACGGCACTTTGCTCGGTTTCTGGCTGTACTTGATGAGCGATTGCCTGGTGTTTGCCTGCCTGTTCGCGACCTACGCAGTACTGGGCCGCAACTATGCAGGCGGCCCGACCGGCGCTGAATTGTTCGACTTGCCACTAGTGGCCATCAATACAGCGTTGCTGTTGTTGTCGTCGATCACCTACGGTTTCGCCATGCTGGAAATGCAGCGCAAGAAACAAGGCGCAACCCTGGGCTGGCTGGCCATCACCGGCCTGCTTGGCGCGTGCTTCATCGCTTTAGAGTTGCATGAATTCATGCACTTGATCCATGAAGGCGCTAGCCCGCAACGTAGCGGCTTTCTGACTGCATTCTTTGCGCTGGTGGCGACCCACGGTTTGCACGTGAGTTTCGGCATCATCTGGCTGATCACGCTGATGTTCCAGGTTCGTCGTCATGGGCTGACCGCAGAAAACGGCCGTCGCCTGATGTGTCTGTCGATGTTCTGGCACTTTCTTGATGTGGTCTGGATCGGCGTCTTTACCTTTGTCTATCTGATGGGAGTCTTGCCATGAGCGGACATCAACAACACCCGGCGCTAGTCGTCCCGCACAGCCATGACCACGATACGCATGTCGATCATGGCACCGTAAAAAGTTATGTTACCGGCTTCGTGCTGGCCGTGATCCTGACAGCGATCCCATTTTGGTTAGTGATGGGAAAAGTCATCGATAAATCCAGTACCACCGGTATCGTGTTGCTGGCTTTGGGTGCCGTGCAGATCGTGGTTCACATGATCTACTTCCTGCACATGAACACCAAGTCCGAAGGCGGCTGGTCGATGCTGGCCATGCTGTTTACGGTCATGGTGGTAGGCATTATGCTGAGTGGCTCGATATGGGTGATGTATCACCTGAACCACAACATGATGCCTGGTATGATGCCGGCGTCGATGCAGGAAACCGTGCCTGAATCCCTGCAGGGGATTCCTGGTATGCACAATATGCCTGGCATGCCAGGTATGCCGGCTTCGCATGATTCGCAAAGCATGCAAAACATGCACAATATGCAAAACAGCCACACCTCACCATGAACCAGGCGCCGCACAGCAAGGTAGCCGGCGACGGATTGCCGGATTACACTGCTGTTGCGGCGCGCGATGTCAAGCCGCAGCGGCGCGCCAACGCCGCCCGGCTGATGTTAGCTGTGTGCGCAGGGTTGATGTTTTTTGGCTTTGTGGCGCTCGGCAGTTGGCAGCTAAAACGCCTGCAATGGAAACTTGACCTGATCGAACGGGTAGAGCAACGGGTTCATGCACCGGCAATCGCGGCGCCTGATCGGCAAAACTGGCCGCAGATCAACGCCCAAAATGACGAGTATCGTCATATCCGCCTTACCGGCAATTTCTTATATCAACTGACAACTCCGGTCCAGGCAGTCACAGAACTCGGCAACGGATTCTGGTTGCTGACGCCGTTGCGTAGCGCCGATGGCAGCGTGGTACTGGTGAATCGCGGTTTCGTTGCCGCCAAGGTCGGCGACTGGAAATCCCAAGACTCAGCGTCCCAAGACTCCGCGGTTGTCCAATCTGCCTCATCCGAGACAGTTAGCGTCACTGGCTTGCTGCGCCTTAGTGAACCCGGCGGCGGCTTCTTGCGCCGCAACGACCCACAAGCCAACCATTGGTATTCACGCGACGTGCAGGCAATCGCAGCGGCGCGCGGCTTGTCTGCTGCGGCCCCTTATTTCGTCGATGCCGATGCCGGTCAGAGCGGTTCCGGCGGTGCCGCGACCGGGCAACCTATCGGCGGCCTGACCGTGGTCTCGTTCCATAATAGTCATTTGGTTTATGCTCTCACTTGGTATGCTCTGGCGTTGATGGTGGCCGGGGCTTGCTTCTGGGTAGTGCGGGAAGAGCGGCGTACGGTGCATCGCACCGACATTACCGGCGCCAGTAGTGACGGTATCGACCGGGAAAGTGACGATGGCAAGCAAAATTGAATCTGGCGCCAACACAGACACAGATGATTTGAAACAAGCAATAACCGGTGCAGCCGCGACAGACGACACGCCCGGCCACAAGAACATGCTGCGGCTGATTCAGTTACGCTGGATCGCTGTGATTGGTCAGATCGGCACGATCGTCGTGGTGATGTTCTGCTTCGATATCGCGTTGCCGCTACCGCAGATGCTGATGGTGCTGGCATGCCTGATTGCCTTTAATATCGGCAGCCATCTGCGCTGGCATGAGCGTACCGAGGTCAGCAACAATGAGTTGTTCCTGGCGCTGCTGGTAGATGTTGGCGGCTTGACCGCGCAACTCTACCTCAGCGGCGGCACTGCTAATCCATTCGCATTTTTGTTTCTGCTTCAGGTCATTCTGAGCGCTGTGCTGCTGGAAGCCTGGTCAACCTGGACCATCGTCGCCATCACCAGTGCGTGCCTGGCCGGACTCTCGCTGTTTGCCGTACCGTTGCACCTGCCAGCCGATCACGGCAACGGTTTAACCAGCTTGTATGTCGATGGGATGCTGCTTTGCTTTGCCATGATCGCTGCATTGTTGGTCTTTTTTGTCACCCGCATCAACCTTAACCTGCGTGTCGGCGACGCCCAGCTTGCCGATTTGCGCCAGCGCGCGGCCGAGGAAGACCATATCGTTCGCATGGGCTTGCTGGCCTCCGGTGCGGCGCATGAACTCGGTACTCCGCTGGCAACCCTCTCGGTTATCCTTGGGGATTGGCGGCGCATGCCGGAATTCAGCACCAACCAAGAACTGCTGGAAGAAATCAGCGAAATGCAGACGCAATTGCAACGCTGTAAAAGCATCGTCAGCGGTATCTTGCTGTCGGCCGGTGAGGCGCGCGGCGAATCGTCTGCAAAAACCACTATCAGTACCTTTTTGAATGACCTGGCCAAGGAGTGGGGCGCGACCCGGCCGGTTGTGTCGTTTGCCTATGAAAACCAGATCGAGCAGGATATGCCGGTAGTGTTTGATTCGGCGCTCAAGCAAATGATTTGCAATGTGCTCGACAATGCGCTGGAAGCATCGCCGCAATGGGTCAGCCTGCAGGCATCGCGCCAATGGGATGCATTGATCCTGCAAGTCTCCGATACCGGCCCCGGTTTCGTGCCGGCCATGCTCAACCAGATTGGCAAGCCGTATCAGTCAACCAAGGGGCACCCGGGTAGCGGGCTCGGGTTGTTTTTCGTGGTCAACGTCGCGCGCAAATTGGGCGGTGTTGTGAGTGCCAGAAATCGTAGCGAAGGCGGGGCTGAAGTCCGCCTGACCTTGCCGCTCGCTGCCATCAGTCTAGAGGAGGAAATTGACGATGTCAGTTGAACGATTGCTGCTCATTATCGAAGACGATGCCGCATTCGCTCGCACCCTCGGCCGCTCGTTCGAGCGCCGTGGCTATACGGTCTTGCTGGCGGAGAGCCTGGACCAGGCTGCGGCATTGCTGCTGCAACATTCACCCGGTTACGCTGTTGTCGATCTCAAGTTAAACGGCAGCACATCGGGGTTGGCCTGCGTACAAATGCTGCACAAGCATGATCCCGAAATGTTGATCGTGGTGCTGACCGGGTTCGCCAGCATCACTACCGCAGTCGAGGCGATCAAGCTCGGTGCCTGCCAATACCTGGCCAAGCCATCCAATACCGACGACATTGAAGCTGCATTTGGCCACGTGGCCGGCGTTGCAGATGTCGAACTGACCAACCGATCTACGTCTATCAAGACTTTGGAGTGGGAGCGTATCCACGAGGTACTGGTAGAAACCGGTTTCAATATCTCTGAAACGGCACGCCGTCTTGGCATGCATCGACGCACGCTGGCGCGCAAGCTGGAAAAGCAACGTATCAAATAGCGCCACAATAGCGCCACGTCTGGCAAATTCGCATCGCTCAACCATTTTCATCAAGGGCTCACGCCAGCGACTTCAGCGGATTTTGCTGTGTCGAGACGACAATTAAGGCTTAAATAACTTGTAACTAGTTGCACATAACCAACACTATAAGCTGCTGCCTCCGCCATTAACCCGGCGAGGCGGCAATAGCGGCTGTTCACATCAGCCATTTATTATTTTGCTTATGGAGTTTTATCATGTCAGCTATCTTGTCCCCTCGTTCGCTTGTCAAAGAAACCGATATAACGACGACACTGTTGTCACCTGATTTCTTACAAACTACACAGCCGAAAACGTTTCGTCATTCGATCGACGCCTATCTGAAAGACTCGAATGCAACCGGGAACATCTATTTCGCGAGGCATTTCGAGTGGCAGGGAATTTGCCGCGAACGCTGGTTTTTTGAGTGTGTTTCTGCCGATATGCTGCAATCTCTCGGGGTGTTCGTGACCAAGGAAGCGCAACAGAAATACGTGAATGAGACATTCGCGTTTCAAAAGATCGATTGCGAGGTCAACACTTTCGCGGTGAAGAATTGTTCGTTCTCGCTATTGTTTCGTTTCCTTGTTGCTGGCGAACTCGTCGCCATCGGCCATCAGCAAATTGTTTTCGCCAACAAGGAGAAGAAAATAGCGCGCCTGCCGGATCACATCCTGGCAAAGATTCGTGAGTACGAAGTCGAGAAGGGTCACCAATCGCCAGAGCGACTGATCGTTGTCTGATTGAGTCCTCGAACTAAGAGCCAAGCGGGGGAGAGATAGCACTACTTTTCTCCGCTTGCAGCGATGTTGGCGCGCGAGTCAGCGCTTGCTCCGTGTTCTCCAACCGCGGAAATTCCAGTATAAAAGTAGTGTATTGGCCAGCGACCGATTCACAACCGATACGTCCTTTAAAAGACGCCATCACACGATGGCAAAATGTCAGGCTAACGCCAGTCCCGCCGTCCTGCTTGGTGGTGAAAAAGCCATCGAAAATGTTCGGCAGCACCTCTTGCGCAATACCGGTTCCCGTGTCGGTAAAATGCAAGCGGTTGAATACTGTGCCGCGCTCGGTGGCTATGTAGATATCGCCTTTCTTTGCCGCCTTGATCGCGTATAACGCATTTTTCAACAAATTAAACAGCACAAGTATCAGTAACGTATCTGAACCGTAAAAACGGAATTCTTCGGCTGCGTTGACAGCGATGCGTTCCCGAT
This sequence comes from Collimonas sp., assembly GCF_044339385.1. Classification (NCBI taxonomy): domain Bacteria; kingdom Pseudomonadati; phylum Pseudomonadota; class Betaproteobacteria; order Burkholderiales; family Oxalobacteraceae; genus Collimonas; species Collimonas sp. Next base: position 10,329 of record NZ_JBIIVN010000074.1, read on the forward strand.
ATTCAGGATCGAAGCTGTACCTGTCGATGGCTTCGGCCAGGCAGTCTTGGATTGCGTGCTGGGTGAAGTTGGATTTATCGATCTGATCCATCTGGATCGACGCCAGCATCATGTCCAGCACCGCATTGGTTCGATCCACTTCTCTGGTCAGCGCTTGTCCGATGGTGGTGAGATAATTCATGGCGAATGGCGGCAATGTCGGTTCGCATAGCTTGTTCGATACGGCGACTTGATAAGTGTGCAGCAGCATCGGAATGTATTTATTGATCCCTTGCGCCTGATTACGGATCGACAGCAGCGGGGTACGCATTTCATGCGCGACCGTGGCGGCAATCGCCGTTGGATTGAACAAGCCGTATTTGACGATCGCAATCGTGATAATGCCGAGGCTCACGGCAATGAGCAACACCCCGGGCGGATAGAACTCGTAGCCGTAATTACACAGATAATCTATGGCGGCGAAGAAGTAAGTCAATATGCCTGCGACACAGAGGCGCAATCTGATGCGCTTATTGGGTGGGGCACGACGTTGCTGCATGAAGGTGATGTACAGGCCGCGATTGACTACGATCACCGTTTGCAGCACGTGGATCGGGTGTAGCAGCCCAGCCTTGGGATAGTATCCCCAGAAATACTTATAGTATCCAGAGACGAAGAGGTCACTGCCGAGCAGGAACACCGCCAGTATCGAGGCCAGACCGTACGACATGTAGACCAGATGCCGCTCCTGCGGCCGATCGGAGACTTCGGTCAGAAAATGATACAGGCTCGTCGGCAGGAACAAGATCAGCAGATAGCCGAGTTTGATCAAAAATATCGCCACCCATGTTCCTTGCCAGAATGCAGAGGTGGCGCACAACACCGAAAAACTGATGCCGATACGGGTAAAGCCCTGCGTGCACACTACGTACAAGCCATAACCCAGGAACACAGACGACACCAGCGCGGGCAATATTGAGTACATTGGCAATAGCAATCAAGTGGTAAGTTGATACGCGTTATTGACTGAGGGAGGCCTGCTTAACAGAACAGGCCGTATGAAATATATCGTTCAATTGTCAATGCCGACATTATCATAGACTTACGATGATTCCCATTGGAAACTATTGTGCCGAATCTGATATGCACAAGCCGATTAATTGTGTTTTTTGCCATCAATCAGAGGATGTAATTAGTTTTGTGTAAACGGTCATTTGGCAGGACACTGCCGCCATAGAGGAAAAAATGACCTACGTAAAACGCACCAAACGGGCCAAGCCCGATCCTGAGTTGGTCAAGCTGGCGGACAGCCTGCTTGACCAACTACAAGAAACCTGAAGACCTGATTGGCGAAAATG
>NZ_JBIIVN010000075.1:0-11582 GCF_044339385.1 Collimonas sp.
CAAATTGCGACACTTCACCTCGCCGCACCAGCAACACCGCCATCTTCTTCGGCTCCAGCTTGGCTACCAGCGCATTGAATTGCTTGGCATCCTTAATATCGGTATTGTTCAAACGTTGGATCACATCGCCGGGAAGCAAACCAACCCTTGCCGCATTACCCTCGGCCGAATCAACCTGAATCCCGCCGTCGATGCCTAGCTCTTTCTTTTTAGCATCAGTCAAATCACTGACAATCAATCCCAGCGCATTTGCCACTGCCTCTTTTTTCGGCTTTTTATCGTCATCCGAATTGGCTGCCACCTTATCGGCGGCGAGTTCGGCAATCGTTACCGAAAAATCGCGGTTACTGCCCTTACGCCACACGGTTAGCGTGCCACGCACTCCCGGCTTCGCATTACCGACCAGACGCGGCAGATCGGTGGCGTTCTCGATTGTCGCGCCGTTGAACTTAAGGATGATATCGCCCGCCTGCAAGCCGGCCTTTGCAGCAGGGCCATCAGGCTCTACCCGTGTAATCAACGCACCCTCGGCTTTCGGCAAACCGAGCGATTCAGCCACATCCTTAGTCACCTCGCCAATTTGCATGCCGATGCGGCCACGCGTCACCTTGCCGGATGCTTTCAACTGATCTGACACCCGCATTGCCTCATCGATAGGAACCGCAAAAGAGATGCCCATGAAGCCGCCGGAGCGGCTGTATATTTGAGAGTTGATGCCGACGACTTCGCCACGTAAGTTGATCAGCGGGCCACCGGAATTACCGGGATTGACCGCAACATCAGTCTGGATCAACGGAAGATAGTCACCGGTATCGCGCGCCTTCGCAGAGATAATGCCGGCGGTTACGGTATTTTCCAGGCCGAAAGGCGAACCGATCGCCAGAACCCACTCGCCAACCTTGATCTTGTCGGAGTCGCCGACGACCAACAACGGCAGATTCTTGCCGTCAATCTTCAGCAACGCGACATCTGTACGCGCATCGGCACCAACGACCTTGGCCTTGAACTCGCGCTTGTCAGTCAAGGTAACGTAGACGTCGCTGGCACCGTCAATCACATGCGCATTAGTCATCACATAACCATCTGCTGAAATGACAAAGCCCGAGCCGACGCCACGTGGCACTTCTTGTTGCTGCTTCGGATCACTCTTGCGTCCACGCGAACCTGGCGCTTGCGGACTTGGCCGTCCGGGAATAGGAACACCGAAGAAGCGACGGAAAAATTCCTGCATCTCGGCGTCGGCGGGATCATCAGAATCGCCTTGCGGCGAGCCCGATCTCACTCTTTGTGTGGTGCGAATATTTACTACTGCAGGCCCGGTTTTTTCGACTATCTCGGTAAAATCCGGCACCCCCGATAACGGCGCCGCCACGGCCACGGGGCTGACACTAATCATTGCAGGAACAAAAAAAGCGGCTGTCGCGCCGACAACCATTGCAGATAAAAAGTAACGAGCGGAGCTCAACATTTTCATAGTCATGGAATTTTATTTGTTTTTAAGTGCAATAGAATTCGCCACCTGCCTGATCGCAGCCGATGGCACTTCACCTACAATTGTCAGCCAATAATCCCCTTGTCGCTTACCCACTATATTCAAGGCTCCTTGCTGCAAGGAGCCTTCAGTTCGGCTTTGGCTGCCGGGCTCGATAAATATCGAAATGGCAGCCAGTCCATCTGAAAAAACCAACTGAGACACTTCACGCCGCGTGACCTGGGCGGCAGCGTTATTTGGAGCCGGTGCATCGGTTACCTGACGCTTTAGCTCACGCACCTTCTTGAACCCAACCGGCATACCCGTGACCGTCCACTCATTCAGGTTAGCCGGGTTCATCACACTGCTTTCGACGTGCCAGCCATTGGTATTACCGAAACTCGACTTCAAATGATTATGATCGACGTTGCCGATGCCAATCTGGGTAAAGGAAATCTGTTCGACGATCTCATTCTTTCCACTTAGGATCTGCGCGCGCAATAACAAGCCGGTGTTCTTTTCAGCCCAAAGCTTGTAGCCGTAACGCATATTGTCTTTCGGCTCAAGCAGGACGGCTTGGCAATCGAACCCTGCAACACGGCCGGTCTCTCCCATTTTGACACTATAGTAGTCAGTCAGATCGGTCGGCAGTGCCGCCAGAATTGCAGGAAAGGCATCTTGCGTGACCCGCTTCTCGACCAGCTTGGTTTTGGTTTCGGGGATATAGCAGGTGACGTCTTCGTTGCGGCGAATATATTCGCGCGGCCGCCCATCCAGGATTTCCAGCTTTTCTATCTCATTGCGGCCTTCCAGCACGTGCGTGATACGCGAAGTCCGAATCTGGTTCGACTGCTGGTAAACAAACGTGCCGGAATAATTCAGTTTCTGGGCCGCCGACTGGATTTTTTTTAGCAGCGCCTGAGCCTCCTGCTTGTCGGCGACTCTCGCAGCATCCATGCTTTCCGCTTGCGCGGAGAGCATGGTGCATGCAGACAAAAGGATAATAATCCGAAGCAAGGCCTGTGTCTGCCGCATATTATTTATCAGCATCAGGTGCAAATGTAGCGGAACGCGCATATTGCGCAGTACTGTATAAAGAAGGAGAAAATCGCTGGTGCGCCAACAGATATTCATCCATGCGCGGATCACGCAGCACTTCGCCAGGACGCACGACGTGCGCATCGATTGCCGATGCCAGCTGCGGCGTCGCAACGGCTGCGGGCGAGGAGCTGTTTACCACCATAATTTGCGGAGAAATGATGAAAGCAGCGGCTGCTACCGCCGCTGCTGCCATGCCCGGCAATGCAAAACGCTTTATCGCGCGCCGGGTACGAGTGCTGGCGAAACTCACAGGCTGGCCGCCACCAACCGCAACCAGCCCGGATTCGGGCTGAGGAACGGCGGCCAGAGGCGCGGAGATGTAGACAGGTTCAGCATCAAGCCGCGCCGCCATACGGGCGGAAAAATCGGCGCTCATTGTTAACGCCATGTCATCGGAGCGCAAGATATCGCCAATCTGGTGATAGACATCCCACGTATCGCGACTGTCCGTTTGACGCAAAGCCGCTAATGCCATATCGACATAGGCATTGGATAACTCCCCGTCAACCAAGGCAGATATTTGCTCTTGGGTCATTTCTTTGGTATTCATAAGTCACCTAGTTAAAACCTGGCCAACCCCTTCGTTCCCGAAAAACCACTATCTTTCTTACCAACGTTTGTCGATTGCCGTCCCCAACAACGGCCTCAACTTATCTGCAATAGCTTCCCGCGCCCTAAATATTCGGCTGCGTACCGTACCTATAGGACACCCCATTGCCTCAGCAATTTCGTCATAACCTAAACCCTCTATCTCGCGCAAGGTAATAGCAGCACGCAATTCCGTCGGCAGGGCCTCCATCGCAGTATTGACGGTTTGAGCGATCTGCTTGGTGGCAAGCAAAGATTCTGGGCTGTTTATGTCCCTTAGTTGCTCGCCATCGTCAAAAGTTTCTGCTTCCTCGGAATTCGCTTCCGTAGAGGTCGGAGCCCTGCGCCCTTGAGTGACCAGATAGTTCTTAGCGGTATTAATGCCAATCCGATACAACCAGGTATAAAAGGCAGAGTCGCCCCTAAACTGAGGCAGTGCCCGATAAGCCTTTATAAAGGCTTCCTGCACAACATCCTCAGCTTCTGCCTGATCACGAACCAGCCGCGAGACAAGACGCATCAGCTTTCGTTGGTATTTAACAACCAAGAGCTCGAACGCCTTCTTATCGCCACGCTGGACGCGCTCGACAAGCAGTTGATCAATTTCGCGTTCTGTCGTCAATACACATTCCCTTGTTTTTTTGCGGCCAGCTTCTGGGCTCGGACTTAGAGCAAAAGTAATAACACAACATTAACAACAATGACTAGTTATTACTGAATCAGTCGGAGCCTGGTTTGCCCGCTCCCGCCGAAATCCATCGACATGCTTCGGACAAGGCTCTAAAAGTGTCATCAGGGACACTATCAGGCAATATGGCAATTGTTCTGACTGAGCCGCTATCTAATCGCAAACGTAATAGCAGCAAACGTGACCAGAGAGTAGTACCCCTCAGCAAACACGCCTTTACCGGAACAAGCATTGGAATATTAGCGCTGCCGGCGGGCACAGCATTCGCAACCCGGATTTGGCCGAGCGCGGAAATATCGATGCGGACTGAGAGATTGGCGTATGCGTAGCGCAGCATGCCATACGAAGCCAACACCAGGCCCGCAGCAGCCAACAACAGGCGCTCGGGCAACATCAGATCACCAACAGCACCGACTGCAATCAAAGCGCCACTTGAGACCACCAGCGAACACAAACCGGCCACCATGGCGAAGAGCACCTTGGACGGACGAATTGTCGCGGATACGGCTATCGACATGATGGCCAGCTTAAGAGAAATTTCGAGCCGTGATCCTTGGATAACGGCTCGATTCTTGAATACTACTAGATTTTGCCAAAAACCAAGGTGCCATTCGTGCCACCAAAACCGAATGAGTTCTTGACTGCAATATCAATTTTCATATCCCGTGCTGTATTGGCACAGTAATCGAGATCACACTCTGGATCCTGATTAAGAATATTTGTCGTCGGTGGCGAAATCTGGTTATGCAAAGCCAGTACGGTAAATACCGACTCTAAACCACCCGCACCACCCAACAGGTGACCGGTCATCGACTTGGTTGAATTCACAACCAGTTTGTAGGCATGATCACCGAAAGCAGCCTTGATCGCCTCGGTTTCGTTCTTGTCGCCCAACGGAGTAGAAGTTCCGTGTGCATTCAAGTACTGAACCTGGTCAGCATTGACACCTGCATCGCGCAAAGCATTGCCGACACAGCGGCGTGGACCATCAAGGCTTGGCGCGGTCATGTGATACGCATCGCCGCTCATACCGAAACCGAGCAGTTCAGCGTATATCTTGGCACCACGCGCCTTGGCATGCTCATACTCTTCAAGCACCAACACGCCGGCTCCTTCGCCCAGTACGAAACCGTCGCGATCCTTATCCCATGGACGCGATGCCGTAGCAGGATCATCGTTACGCGAAGACAATGCTCGGGCGGAAGCAAAACCACCGACGCCCAGCGGAGAAACGCTAGACTCCGCACCGCCGGCAATCATGACATCGGCATCGCCGTACTGAATCATGCGGCCAGCCGCACCAATGCAATGCAAGCCAGTGGTACAAGCAGTAGCTATCGCCAAATTTGGTCCTTTAAGACCATATTTGATCGAAAGATTGCCCGATATCATGTTGATGATCGATGCGGGGATAAAAAACGGACTGATACGACGCGGACCGCGATTGGTCAGTTCCGCGTGTGTTTGTTCAATCAGGGGCAAGCCACCAATGCCTGAGCCGATGATGACACCGATTCGTTCAGCATTGGTTTCGGTCGCTTCGAGACCGCTGTCTTGCATCGCCTGCATCCCCGCAGCCATACCATAATGGATAAAGGTATCCATATGCCGTGCTTCTTTGGCGGGAATGCAATCTTCGATATTGAAACCCTTTACTTCTCCCGCAAAATGCGTGGAAAAAGCAGAGGCATCAAACTTGGTGATGGTTGCGATACCTGATTTGCCTGAGATAATCGCACTCCACGCATCGGCAATCGTATTGCCGACCGGTGAAATGCAACCCAGGCCAGTTATCACAACGCGGCGTTCACGTGTGCGGCTCAAGCGGTTCTCCTGGATACGTTCAAAGCTAGCTTAGGCCGCCTTAACGTGGGCCTTGGCGTAATCAATAGCTTGTTGCACTGTAGTGATCTTTTCAGCTTGTTCGTCTCGGATTTCCATTTCGAACTCATCTTCCAGTGCCATCACCAACTCAACGGTGTCGAGTGAGTCAGCACCCAGATCGTCAACAAACGACGATTCGATCTTGATGTCAGCTTCTGCGACGCCCAGTTGCTCAGCGACGATTTTTTTAACGCGTTGTTCGATATCGGACATGTGATGCCTCCATTAGGTTACAGAAAGTGCGCGCATTTTAGCAGGTTTGTGCATTGAAAATTCACTTTCGGCATTTGTCTTTAATAATTAACAAAACAACGCCAAAAATGTCTAAATAGGTACTACTTAGATTGAAACTTAACTTTGGCCACCAATTTGGCGGAACCAAAAAATCAACTCATGTACATGCCGCCGTTGACATGCAAGGTGGTGCCGCTAATATATGCGGCTTGTGAAGATGCCAAAAAGGCTACTGCAGCTGCAATATCCTCAGCAGCACCCAGTCGCCCCAACGGGATTTGCTGCAACAGTGAGGCGGTTTGCTGCTCGCTCAGAACCTTGGTCATATCGGTATCGATAAAACCTGGGGCGACGCAATTAACGGTGATATTGCGGCTACCAATCTCACGCGCCAGTGCGCGGCTCATACCGGACACACCCGCCTTGGCGGCGGCGTAGTTCATCTGCCCCGGATTACCGGTCGAGCCGACCACCGACGTGATGTTGATGATACGACCATGCTTGGCTTTCATCATGCCACGCAAGACCGCGCGAGACAAACGGCCGACAGCGGTGAGATTAGTCGCAATGACCGAATCCCACTCCTCATCCTTCATCCGCATCGCCAGTTGATCCTGAGTAATACCGGCGTTATTGACCAGAATCGACAATCCGCCGAACTCTTTCTGCACGAACTCGATCGCCGCCTGACATGCTACTGCGTCATTCACATTGAGTACAATACCGCGCCCATTGCCATCACCCGGCCGACCCGCATCTAAATATTCGGAAATTGCCGCAGCACCAGCCTCGGAAGTCGCCGTACCCACAACTTTGGCACCGCGCTTGAGTAATTCCAGCGCAATGGCACGGCCAATACCGCGCGATGCGCCGGTAACCAAGGCTACCTGGCCATCCAGATCTTGCACTACAGAATTTTGTACACTCACTTCAACACCTCCAACATTTTATCCAACGACGCCTGATCGACAATCGCCTCACTAATCAACCCATCATTAATACGTTTGGTCAAACCGGCAAGAACTTTGCCCGGACCGCATTCCACCACATGGCTAATTCCTTCGCTGGCAATCTTCTGGACCGTTTCAACCCAGCGCACCGGGCTTGCTGCCTGCCGCACCAGTGCATCCTTGATGGCTTGCGGGTCGTTGAGTATCATCACGTCGACATTGTTGATTAACGCAATTTGCGGCGCCGAGAAAGTCAGCTCCTGCATATATTCGCGCAAACGATCCGACGCAGGCTTCAACAGCGATGAATGAAACGGGGCTGAAACCGGCAATGGCAAGGCACGCTTTGCGCCTTTTTCCTTGGCGGCAACACAGGCTCGCTCAATCGCTGCTTTATGACCGGCGATGACGACTTGAGCCGGTGCGTTGAAATTCACCGCCTCAACAATTTCAGTTTGCGCTGCGGCGATACAAACAGCACGCACTTCTTCGTCCGACAAACCGAGAATCACCGCCATCCCGCCCTGCCCGACCGGAACTGCCTGCTGCATGGCCTGAGCGCGAAAGCGCACCAACGGGACCGCATCCTTGAAAGCAATCACGCCGGCGGCAACCAAAGCCGAATACTCGCCCAAACTATGGCCGGCCACCAGAGTTGGCGCAGCACCGCCCGCCGCCAGCCAGGCGCAGTAAAAAGCAACCGCCGCAGTCAACATCACGGGCTGAGTGTTGTTAGTGAGGTCCAGCTCTTCTTTCGGCCCTTCTGCGATAAGCTTACCTAGATCGAACTGCAGTGCTTCTGAAGCTTCTGCAACGGTGTTTCTTACCACCGGATTATCGGCAAAACCGTTCAACATACCTACAGCTTGGGAGCCTTGACCCGGAAAAACAAATGCGAATTTATTCATGCCTTACCTGTGAATATCAAATTTATTAAGTACATGCTTGCGACGATACGGAAGACTCTAAAAGAGAACAGGCTGAGTTGCACCGAGTTACACCCACTTGCGCAGAACCGCCTAAATGGCAACTCCCCGGCACGCGCGTACGGCATGCCGGACCTCTAACCGACGCAGACCAGACCAGACCAGCGTCAGACCTATAAAGCTGCCGTTACATGCGGGCCAGAATCGCACCCCAGGCAAAGCCCCCGCCGACACCTTCCATCATGATGTTATGCCCTGGCTTGACGCGACCGTCGCGCACCGCCTGATCAAGCGCCAGAGGAATCGAAGCAGCCGAAGTGTTACCGTGCTGATCGAGAGTGACCACCATGCGATCCATATCCAGCCCGAGTTTACGCGCGGTGCTTTGCATGATGCGGATATTCGCCTGATGCGGGATCAGCCAATCTATCTGAGACGACTCCATGCCGGCCAGTTGCAGCGCCTCATTGGCGACCTTTTCCAACACCGACACCGCCAGCTTGAATACTGCCTGACCGTCCATGCATAGAAAAGCACTACCCTCAACCACGCCACCATTAACTTTACCGGGCACGCACAGGATCTCTTTGTAGCGTCCGTCAGCATGCAGTTTGGTGGCGAGAATACCTGGCTCCGAGGAAGCACTCAAGACTACCGCGCCAGCACCATCGCCGAACAATACGCACGTCGTCCGATCGTCAAAATTCAGGATTCGGGAAAATACTTCGGTACCGATCACCAGAACATTCTTATGTGCACCTGTCTTGATCATGCTGTCGGCGATCGATACTGCATACACAAAACCGCTGCAAACCGCTTGCACATCAAACGCAGCGGCACCATTGGTAATGCCCAGTTTTTGTTGGACCACGCAAGCGGTGCTCGGAAATCCGCCGAAATGGTCGGGGGTCGAGGTGGCGACAATGATCAGGTCGATGTCATCAGCTTGCATACGCGCCATATCGAGCGCTTGCTTAGCCGCATCAACGGCGAGATCGCTGGACTGCACGTCCGCTTCGGCATAGTGACGGGCAGCGATGCCGCTGCGCGAAAAAATCCACTCATGGGATGTTTCGATACCTTTTTCAGCGAGCTGCGCAGCGAGCTCCTGATTGCTCACCCGTTTCGGCGGCAAATAGCTGCCGGTGCCGACAATTTTGCTATATGTAGTCATGCTGTCTTTTGTTGGGAAGGTTGAGTCGTAATGATTTGGCATGATACCGCATCCGCGCAGGCTTCAGGCGGCACGGCCAAACTTTGGGCATGCTGCTGCGGCATCAGTTCGGCAATTGTGGTGGCAATACGAGACAATACATCATATTTCGCAGCGTCGAATGCGCGCTGTATAGCCCATTCGTAACCATAGGCATCGGCACCGCCATGGCTCTTGAAAACCAGTCCACGCAGACCTAACAAGCTAGCACCATTGTAGGGAGAAGGATTCAAGCGACGCGAAATCGCCTTGATCGCACCGCGAGCTATCACTGCACCCAGCATGTTGAAAATGCCGCTTTTGAATTCTGTAGTTAATACACCCTTGACGAAACGCCCCAGACCTTCGGATGCTTTGAGCGTCACATTACCGACAAAACCGTCGCAAACGACGATATCGGTAGTACCTTCGAAAATGTCATTGCCTTCCACATTACCATAGAAATTCAGGATGCCCTTTTCGTGATCGGCACGCAGCAACTCCGCAGTTTGCTTAATCATCTCGTTGCCCTTGATATCTTCCTCGCCAACGTTCAACAATCCAACGCTAGGACGAGGCTTACCCTCCATCGCCGATACCAAGGCCGACCCCATCAATGCAAATTGATGAAGGTGCAACGGCTCGCAATCGACATTGGCACCAAGGTCGAGCATGTAGGTAGGGCCGTCTTTTTGGTTGGGCAGAATGGTGCAGATTGCTGGTCGGTCGACACCATGTATCGTCTTCAGCAGATAGCGGGACACCGCCATCAAAGCGCCGGTGTTGCCGGCCGAGACACAGGCCTGCACTTGGGCGTCCTTGACCAAGCGCAGCGCAACGCGCATTGACGAGTCTTTTTTCCGACGCAACGCTGTTTCGATGGAGTCATCCATCGTCACGACTTCAGATGCGTGCAGCACCGACAACCGTGGATGGGCGCTAGCCCTGTGCTTTTTCAGTTGCACCCGAATTTCTTCTTCGAGTCCAACCAACACCAATTCGGCCTCAGGCTCACGATTGGCAAATGAAATAGCAGCAGGTACGGTAACCGCCGGGCCATGATCGCCGCCCATGCAGTCGATAGAAATTTTAATTGTCATTGTTTTGATTCAGTGCCTACTCTAAGCCGTATTATGAGGCAGATTGGGCGCGATTCAAAATGACGCGAAGAATTATTCCGCATACAAAAACGGCGCTATTGAGTAAAACTCATCGCGCAGCCTTCAACCTGCATCGAAAGAACAAGGATTACTCGTCGTTCTTGGTCTTCAACACTTTACGGCCACGATAGAAACCGTTCGGGCTGATGTGGTGACGCAAATGTGTTTCACCAGTTGTCGGCTCGATAGCCAGCGGAGGTGCAACCAGAAAATCGTGGGCGCGGTGCATGCCGCGCTTCGATGGGGTCTTTTTATTTTGTTGAACTGCCATGATAACTCCTGCTTTCTTAAGATCTTAAAGATTAACATATCCAACCCTCAGAACAGGGAAAGGCTGGATACTCCTACCGCGTTTGAGCGCGGATTTTACTACCTATTGCCACACCTTAGTCACACGGCATCACATTCATGTGAACATCAGCGCGACAAATTTACCGCAATTCTTTACTTACATTTCATAGGTTTTTTATCTAGATTCTTTTTTACAGAAGCCAGAATCCATCCAACCAACAAAATTACTATTTACAAACACTGTACCAAGACAGCAAATTACTGCTGCTTCAAATTCTTCAGCATGGCAAAAGGCGATTCTTTTTTGACACCCTGCACACCCTCAAGCGCGGACTGCCCCGGACAAACCGGATGCTTCGGCGACAGTGGCAGAGCCAGCAAAGCTTCATCCTCAACCAACTCGGCAATATTTAATGATTTACTTCCCACAATGACATCAATCTCATCATTGTCGAGAAGCGCATCGATCTCATCGGCGCTATTCTCGTCTTTGGCCAACACTAACACCGACTCTGAATCAATCTCGAAGACAAACGGAGCCAGGCAGCGTTGACACATAATCGTGGTCGAGCCGCTTACTGCTACCGATAGCTGGGGATGCCCCAAATGATCTACACCGCCAACCAGAACCCAATGCAACACACCGGAGCGATCGACCGACTCAGCGGCCAGGCGACCCAAGTCAGCCACGGGAATTTCGCCTTCGCGGCGCTCTCTAAGGCGCAAATAATCAAACGCGTCGATGATAAAAGCACTCATAGTCTGAAGCCGAACCCGGAAAACCTGCGATAATAACAGCCTTTTCCCTTATCCGTCAAAGTGTTAGCGTACTTTCCGCTGATTATCCGCGTTTTATTGCAGGGCAAGTACTCAAATCAGCAACACCATGACCAATTCACAACAAATGTCGTCTGCGCCAACTACACTACCGAGATTGCTGCCACACCTGATTCTGGGCTCTAGCTCAAAGTACTATAGTGGACCCGGAAATCCGGACAATAGTTTAAGGAGTATCCTGCACTGAACAACGAAGGCAGGATATGAACGAATTAAAACGAAACAGTTTCAGCGGGCAACAAAAAAGCGAAGGTGGCACT
>NZ_JBIIVN010000076.1:0-11531 GCF_044339385.1 Collimonas sp.
AAGAAGTGGACGATGCCATTGCGGGACTGGAAGGGAGCACTTAACCGCTTCACTATCCAGTTTGAAGAACGGATGAAGCCGAATTAAACGAAATTCCGTTTACACAAAATCCAGCACACCCTCGAGGATCGAGTCGCTTTTGTCCTTTCCCTTACCATCTTCACTCTCAGCATCGTCATCATCACTGTCACCCAGGCCAAAAAACCCACCTGCCTGTAGTACGGCCTTGCCGATGGATCCTACAGGTACGCCGGTGTAAAGAGTAGCGGCGGCTTCACCACCAAGCTGCGCGAGACGCAGCAGATTGATCCGTTTTAGGAGGCGCTTGGCTTTCTTGAGCAAAGGCTCGTTGGCTGCGGCTAGCCGAAGCACCTCGTCTCCCACGAGCTGGAGCAGGGCGCTTCGTGCTCCTTCGAAGTCTTGGTACAGCCATGGATTAAACGTGACAACGACGTAGGTGTTCTGGCCAGGTGTGACCGCCTGTTTCAAACGGCCTTCGATCATTCGGACCAGAGATGTCTTACCTGCCCCCAGCCACCGGAAATACCGACTGAAATTGGCACTCCCTGGGCCTGTTGTAAGAGTTTCGCGCATGCATCGGCGACGACTCCAAAGTTCAAATAATCAACTGTTGTCTCGTTGTCTGACCGCACTCTCTGTTCTCCTTTGGCACCGTATCCAACTAAATCGAATCGACCTATTAGCTCATGGCCATAATTTTAATTAATTTTTTATCATAACACCGGCCATGTTGAAAACAGCATTTGCGGCGGATCTGAATAAAACCATCAGCAAATACGAATCAAGATAAGTTGAGGTGAAATAATTTCGCCCGATGGGAAAAGCAAAAGACTACGATCAAATACGAGATGATGACGGCATTCGTCCTTCAAGACAGGGGAGAATTTTTGTATTGCCTCCTGAGCATGGGCAAAGAATTCATCGCGAGCCGCCGTTTGCCTAGCGGCAATTTAAGCCAGGCGCGCTGCGGTTGCGCTTAGACTGGCTGGGAAGTGGCCCAACTGGCAGGAAGGCGATCATATCGGGCGAGCCAAGGCACCAGCTGGGGATCGAGCCAGCCAATGACTTCCGTTCCCTTCGCGTGCAGATCAAGTAGAGAAGGGGTAAGCCAAAATAGTTGTTCATGGTGAAATACGCGGTTCCGTAAGTCGCGAACCTGGTTCAAGGCTGATGAGATAGTATGGCGCTTTCGCTGGGACTTAGGGCAACGAGGGAAGGCCAACCGTAGGCCTTTCCAAAGTACAGACTGAAAGCTGCCATTGAATAACGAACTCCAAAAACCGAAGGCCAGCTCTGCCACAATCTTGTCCGTGGTGGCGGCTTCGGCCCGGCGTTGCAGCTTACCCTTCGCGCTAGCTACTTCCTTGGTCTGCCATGCAAACGCTGGATTTCCTGCCTACGCCTCCCACCAGTCGGTCCGCAGGTACAGGGCGGACAGTTGCCGATGGATGCCGTTCTTGAGTGCGATTTCCAGGACGTTAAGCATAGGCATCATGGCTTCAGCCAGAAGCATATTATTCACATAGGCCGTAGCGGCCTTTGCCTCATCGCCGCCGCATGAGGCGCGATAGCGGCCGAGCCGGGCAGAGGAAAAGTGTTTTTCAAGGTCATTCCAGTTCATTGCACATCTTTTTTGATCATTTTGGTTCATGATGATATACTGTGTATGCAGCCCTAGGCTAAGTTCTCTCCCAGCTACCATACTGGTGATGACACTAGGTTAGTTTTTGGCCCCGTTCTACGTGGCCTCCCAGATTCTAGATAAACCCGCCTCCTGGCGGGTTTATCGTTTCTAGACTGAGCACAGCTATGGCTACAACACGGCCGTCTTGGTTCTTGCCAGCATTCGCAGAAATTTCTTATTATCTTTTCTGCAATCAAAAACATAGACTTTCTGGACGAGCGCGGACGCCAGTGCACTCTAGACAAGATGCTCGGCGCCCGAAGTCCATAAATGCAGTTCACCAAACTTGTCCCAGCAACGGCGGCGCTCGAGGGGTTATTGGCGCATGCTCAGTCGCAGTTATTGTTGGTTCTAGCCGATGGAGTGCAGGCCTGCACGACAGCTTTGTTGGTCGATATCATCGGAGCGTATTGTGAGCCTGGAATCGTTTATTTTTTAAAATTTGCTTATCTACGGACATCAGCCCATGCGTTTTACGAGGTCTTCGGCCCGTAAGTGAGTATATCTTTTTAACATCTGGAGTGTTTTGTGCCCAGTGATTGCGGCAACTTCCATGGGGTTGAATCCAAGTTCAAAGAGGCGCGACGCAGCTTCATGGCGTAGATCGTGGAAGCGAAAATTTTTCAGGAAATCACTATCCGCTTTTGATTCCATCTCTCTACAATTCTTTTTGTATAACTCCTGCGCTCGTTTTATCGTCCGACGCCATGTCGCCTGAATACTGTCGCTAGCCTTCCAATGCCAGAACACACGAGGATCGTCTTCATTACGCGGAAGTGGTTCCAGTGCTGCTATTACAACGGTTGAAAGAGGGGCTTGTCGAGCATCACCGTTTTTTGTATCTCGCAATAGCGCAACTCGTTTGTCGAGATCAACGTCAATCCATGACAGGCGAAGGAGTTCGCCCAATCGCATGGCAGTTCCTAGCGCAACCACGATCAACGACTTCAAGGCCGCAGAGCTTTCGCCGGCGGCAGTAAGAAGTCGAGCTTCTTCCTCGTTCACAAGTCTTCTATCACGCCCACTAGGTAACTTAGGTTTTTTTGATGAGCTCAACGGGGTTGATTAGATTTTCCATTCCCCATTCTTTTCGAGCAACATTAAAGAGATTTGAGATGAGATTGATCTCGTGGGCTACAGTTTGAGGTGATACTTTTGTCAGGCGGTTATCGCGGTAGTTGGCGATGTCGCTACTCCGAATGCTCGCCAGCGAGCAAATGGCCAAGGGGTCGCAAAGCAATTTCTTAATACGGCTCTGCTCCGGCATGATCCCTTTTTTCCAACGGTAATTTCCCGTTGATAGCGCTCAAGAGCTTCGCCGAATGTTGTGCGCTCAGATTCGGCGCTGCTGACAAAAGTGCCGCGCGCCATTGTAGATTCGACGGTTGCTGCCCATGCTTCGGCTTCAGATTTTATGTTGAAGGTTTTTACTTGATCTAGGAAGCCCTTTCGAGCGACGCGGGCTTGCCATTGTAGTTCGCCACGTTTTCGAAATGATGCCATACAACTCCTGCCAAAAAAATTTGATTTGGACAGATTTTGGACAATAAATCGATTTTTGGCAATACGAATAATTGAAAATAGGCGGAGAGCCTTGATTTTACTGGTGCGGCTGGCTGGAATCGAACCAGCGACCCTTGGCTTCGGAGGCCAATACTCTATCCACTGAGCTACAGCCGCATATGAGGAACTGAGAAGAGGTGTGAAGGATACCGTTTTTCTACGCGCGCGTCCATGCAAAGCAAAGCCTTATCGTTTCAAATAGTAATTATTGCGACTATAATCAAGGGTTTGGCGGGGGATCGTGCGCTGTTCTGGCAGTTTGAACGGTTTTTGTGCGGATGGTCCAGCTTTTCGGTTTTGACAATAGCACTAGGGAAACTATGAGCGACGCACATAACGAAGAACAGCAGTCCGCAATCAAGACGCCAAAGCAACTGATCGCTGCTATAGCAGCAGGTTTCCTGGTCCCCATCATTTGTATCGTGTTGCTGGTGCAATATGTCACCAACGGCAAGAAAGTCGGTGTCGGCTCTGAAGGGCAGACCGCCGAGGCGATCGATGCCCGTATCAAGCCGGTGGCTGATATTGGCTTCACTTTCAAGGACGTTAACGCACCGAAGCAATTGCTCTCCGGCGAAGAAGTTTTCAAGTCGACTTGCGCCGGCTGTCACGCAGCGGGTGTGGCCGGTGCGCCTAAGGTTGGCGATGCCGCCGCTTGGGGGCCGCGCCTGGCCGATGGTTACGACAAGGTTGTCGGTTATGCCCTGCACGGTTTGCGGGCAATGCCGGCCAAAGGCGGTAATCCTGACCTGGACGATATCGAAGTCGCGCGTGCGGTGGTCTACATGGCGAATCAATCCGGCGGTAAATTCAAGGAACCTGTAGTGCCGGCTCCGGCTACACCGGCTGCTGCCGTTGATGCTTCAGCAAGCGCCGCCGCTTCTGCTGGCGCCAGCACAGCATCAGGATCTGCCGCAAAATAATGCGGCGCAGCCGACGTAAAAAAGCCAGTCAAGAGATTGACTGGCTTTTTTTTGACTTCGGCTCAGCGATCAATAGCTCAGCGATCAATAGGCCTGAGGCTGGCCTTGCTGAGCGGGAGACGGTTCGCGAATAAACAATTCAACACGACGGTTGATGGCACGGTTGGCGACCGTATCATTGGCCACCAGAGGCTGGCTCGAGCCGAAGCCATTCGTGGTGATGCGGTTCGGCGCTACGCCGCGGCTGGTCAGGTAGCCAGCGACATTCTGTGCGCGCTGGCGCGACAGCGGATCGTTGATCGCATCGGTGCCGGTATTATCCGTATGACCGTAGACTTCTACCAGAGAGGTCGGGCTCTGTGCCAGCGTTGTCGCTAATTGGTCCAGGATAGGGCGCAGGGCGGGATTGAGGTCGGAGCGTCCGGTAGCAAAGCCGGTATCGGCCGGAACGTTAACCTTCAGCCGGTTGTCGGCAGTCTGACTGACCTGGACGTTAGTACCTGCCGTAGCCCGTTCCATTGCCAATTTCTGTTCTTGCTGGCGTTTGCCCCAGATATTGCCGCCAACCGCGCCGATTGCTGCGCCTATGCCGGCGCCAATAGCTGTTCGCTTGGCGCCGCCAGGGCCTGCAATGCCGCCGACCAGCCCGCCCAGCACCGCGCCTGCACCAGCCCCGATTGCTGTACTTTGCTGTGTTTCAGACATGTTTGCGCAACCCGCTGTTGCCATCGTGACGGCAACCACCAGGGTGCCAATTTTGAATTTAGTCATGCTTGTTCCTTTCGAATCTTGGTATGAGCAGCATCAGAAAAAGTATCTTATCCCGCTAAGGTATGAAAGCTATTCATTATCTTTTGTTGCCTTGCTAGTTCTACTGCTGAAATAAACGGCAGCGCTGATTGCCGCCAGGGCAGCGCCGCCGACAAATAACGGTTTGCGGCTGCCGCGTCTGACGATCCAGGATGCGCTGGAGAGCAGCAGCGGCAGTAAGGCGGGCAGATTGGCTGCCTTGAGATTGCCTGCTTGGCCGAATACCGACGTCGCTGCGCCAGTGACGCGTCTGAACAGATTGGCGAGCAGTGAGCGACTTTGCATGCTGGTGCGGACGGTGTCGCGCGAAGCCGCCATCGCCGCACGGAACGCGGCACCTTCCTGCAGCAGTTTTTGCTTGCGTTCGGCGGTCGAAAGGCGATTTCCCGATTGCGGTTGTCGATTCATGTAGGGTTCTCCGCTCAAAGTATGGCGTCGCGATCTTTGCGCAGCTCGGCCATGGTGACTGGCAGGCCAAGGCGGCCCTGGCGCAGCACGCTGCGTACATATAAACCGCAGCCCACCGCCACGATGGTGAATAGAGCTGCCAGGATCAGCAGAATTTTCCAGCCCAGCGTATCCCAGGTCAGCACCACCAACAAACCGCACCAGAATGCCAGCGCAAACCAGAGAGCGACAATGCTGAGTGCGCTGACAAGCATCAGCCTGAGCAGGTGCGAGCCGATTTCGGAGAACTCCAGTGCCGCCAGTTCAATGCGGCTGATTACCAGCGCAAACATGTTCTTGGCGGTACCAACCAGACCGGACACCAGGCCCGGACTGCTGTGTTTGGGTGGTTGTTGGTTCATGCGCGCCTGACGGTTATGTTGCGATTATCTACGGGAGATGACCAGTCCGACCAGCAAGCCGATGCCCGCCGAAATGGCGATTGCACGCCATGGGTTTTCCTGGACATACTCATCTGTGGTTGCTGCAATTTCTTTACTGGTTTCGATTGCTGCAGCTTGCACATCCTGTGCCTTGGACAATGCTGCGTCGAGTAGTTCCAAACCTCTTTCGCGCAGGTCTTCAGCTTTTTCACCAGTCGTGGCAGCTGCTTCGAGGAATAGTTCCTGCGCATCCCTCACCAGGCTGCGGACATCGCTGCGGGTAGTTTTCAGAGTGGATCGATACATCGTGGGACTCCTTAATTCGTAATGTTCAAATGGCGCTAATTGTTTTCGCGGAAGCCGTTGCTGATGCGGGCAAGCTTATCTGGGCGATGATACAGGCTCCCATGTTGGTCTGCCAATAAAAGGCAGCTTGCGGGTCCCGACTGGGCCGCGCCAATCAGGGATTTGCCGCTGTTGTCGATGGCACTCGGCAATAACATGGCAATAATGCACTATTTCTTGTCACGTAGTTCGGCAATTTTTTCAATGTTACCTATCTGCAGAACAATTGGCCGCAGAGTGATGGTGGGTTGCGCCGGGCGCCATGCGAACAGCCATTCGCGCTGCGCGGCCTCGTGCTTGCCTTTTGTGAAGGCGCTACCCAGCTGACTTTTATGGCTGTAGCTGACAGCAGCGTCGACACCGGCCCAGTTTGGTAGTAATCGCTGGGCAGCGCGATGGATCAGCTCGCCGAATTGTTCGGTGTCGTGAATCACCAGGCAGCAATCGGCTGGTGCAAATGTGGAAAACAGGGCCGCATCGTCGCTGCTGCCCATGCTTAAGGTCAGTAGTTGTGGTGTCGGCGGGATGCCGGAGCTACGCGAATGATGCAGATGGCCAAACTGCAGGCTTTCTGCGGGCGGGCGCAAACGAAATTCTCCGAGCGTAAGGGAGCGTTCCAGCCATTGCCGTTCCGAATATCGGTAAAGCTTGGAGGGACGTTGATAATCTGCGCTTAACATGTGGACCTGTCTAGATGTAATGCGTATCAGCTTCGGTGCTCGGCCACTGGCCGGTAAACCGCGCTGTTACCCGGCTGATAAAAAAGAGAGCTGGCAAAGAAAAATCGCTGCCACCGCAAATCATGCGGGGCGACGTTTTTGCTAATTTTATTGCTGATTTTTGATAATGATTTTTGTTGATTGCGTTAAAGGTGGAATTCGCCATTGGCTTCCGGTTGGTACGTCACGGCGAGTATCCGCAGTTGTAACGGACGGCCGCCCGGCCCCTGCCAGGAAATTGACTGGCCAACCGACAAGCCCAGCAAAGCGCTACCCACCGGTGCCATGATCGATACGGCATCCGGCGGGTTTGATGGGCTGGGATAGGCCAGCGTCATGCCATATTCGGTATTTGTCACGTCGTCGACAAAGCGTATCGCAGAATTCATCGTGATCACGTCCGGCGGAATTTTTTCAGGATCGACCACTGTCGCGCGCCGCAGTTCATTTTGCAACGCGTCGACGCCTGGCAGCTTGCGATAGGCAGCCGATCCCAGCAATTGTTCAATCCGTTCGAGATCGAAGCTGGAGATGGTGATTGGCGGTTTGATATCCATTGTTTTGCGATCTCATCAGAAAAAGGTGGGATGGCTGCGCGCGCAGCATCTACAGGACCTCTAAACCGGGGGCGTTCCTGGCGTTGCGGCTGGGTAGGCGAGAAGTGCGGCGGAAGCAAGCCGCGCTGGTAGCAGCTGGTGGCGCAGTGCTGCCACAGAGTCTATTGATCCATTTGCGGTTCGGCGATTGAACGTAATTGGAACCGGCCATCGTCGTTGAACAGCCAGCTCTCGGCGATCTCGACCTCGCCGCGTCGCAGGAACTTGCTCTCGGGTTTGGGAAACGGCGCTGCTCGGCGCAAGGTGCTGAGTACGCTGGCCTCGGCTCTGCGGTCCTTGTTGGTCCGGATGATTTCGGTGCGCAACAATTTGACGTCGGCATCGACATAATATTTGACCACGATCACCGCCCGCAACAATGCTTGCGGGCGTCCGATGTAGACCTGGGTCGAGTTGACTGCTGCGATGCGCTGTGCCAGCGCACGTTTGTAGTCGTCCAGCGTGGCGGCGCTGGACGTGGCGTCTGACGTGGTGGCGGCGGTGGTGGCCGTCGGCCGCTTTTCGGGCAGCATGCCGGAGCATCCGGCGATCAGCCCGGCCGCCGCGCAATACAGCCACATTTTTCTTTTGGCATTCATGACGTTCTCCGAACGTGACATGGCGACACGCATTGGCGCTTGTTGACTGGAGCTTTTGTGGAGGCCTTTTTATTTTACTGGTGACCCGGAGACAGTGTGACAAGCGGGCTCGCAAAAATCAATCGTCAGCCCGATTTTTGTTGACTGACAAGGCTGTCCGGATTGAGATATGAAGAGCGATGTCAGGACAAATTCAGCCGAACAATCTGCTGTAGCCGAACCGGCAACGATATTTATAATTTCGATGTGGAAATATGCAGTTAATCGACGCCATAAAATAATCCTCTTTTGTCGACGCTTTTGTATATAATTCTGCCGGGTTGATTGCTGCTTGATGTCAGAGCGAATTGACAGCCTGGCGCATCGACATACCGTGTTGCGAAAAATTTTTCGCAACAAAATTTGACGAAGCACTAGCTTATTTAAAAAAACCGTTGTACAATTTCTCCCCTTCAGACGTAGTGACATACGTTAGAAAGTTTGCCTGACTAAGTGAGCATTTTGGGTGCTTAGCTCAGTTGGTAGAGCGGCGCCCTTACAAGGCGTAGGTCGGGAGTTCGAGCCTCTCAGCACCCACCAAGTGGCCAGACGATTGTAAATGAAGAGCAGTTTAGGAGTGGTAGTTCAGTTGGTTAGAATACCGGCCTGTCACGCCGGGGGTCGCGGGTTCAAGTCCCGTCCACTCCGCCAAAACACAGAAAGCCGTTGCAAATCATTGATTTGCAACGGCTTTTTCATTTCGGATCCCTCTCGTGTTTTTTCGCGAGGCAGCAGTTTTGGTCGTACACCATGGCTCTGTTACTGCCCATCTACTTCCTTGGCAACACCTACGTCGTGCACTTCCGCGTGCCAGGCATGCGGTTTGTGTGTGACCGCCTGCCCAGAATCCGCAATTAAGTTGGCGAGGGTCTGAACATGCCATCGATAACCACCAATAATGAGCGGCTGGAAATACCGCTGCCCAAACAGTCAACCTTCAAGCGAGCGGCTGATGGTCTATTGCTTTTGCTCGGCCGCTCCACTGTGCTGCTTTTGCGGGCGGCCGCGTCCACTGCAACGTTCGCTTATTTCCTGCCGAAGCAGATTGCGAAGGTGACTCTCGATGGCACACGCGGAGGGGCAAAGATCCTGGACGAACATTTTCTGACCTGGACCGTCCAGGATGCTGACTTGCTGCTCAGCGGGCTTGGCGCTACCGGGCGGCAGGCGTATCGACATTTCTATCTCACGTTCGATTTCTACTTTCCTGCCCTTTGGTCTTCGCTCTCGCCGGTCAGCCTGCTAGCGATACTGCTGCGACACCGCACTCGCGCCCGCTATGTTGCCTATCTGCCATTGGCGCCCTATCTCTTCGATGTCGCGGAGAACCTGAATCATTTGACGATGCTGGGGGTATGGCCCGATCACCCAGCGTTCTCTTGGACGGTGGGGCCGTGGCTCACGGCCGGCAAATGAGTAAGCCTTTTCTCCGTGATCGGCGTTGTGGCAGTCTTCGCAGCCATGGCTCTATTGGCATCTTGGCGGGCAAGTACGCGTCGTTAACGATGGGACCGCCGTCGCAGCTTGTTTAGAGGGGCCGAATAAAATGATAGTGGCGAGGCCAGACTTCGAAGTCAGTCAAGGCTTAAAGCGGCGATTGTCGGCGCTGCGCTCGTACACGAGGCATGTGCGTGCGCAGCCAATGTCTAATTTCTTTATTTGCGGCGGAATTTGCGTCGTGGCATCGAGAAAAGTCACCGTCGCTTCCTGTATTGCGAAACCGAATGAAATAAATGTCCTTACCTTCGGCGCGGAATATCTGTTCTGGCGTTCTGGTAATGTGTGGCTTTTGAATTCTTGGCAAGTGCTATGGTGATGGTGTGTAAATCGCTCAGCCCGTGGCTAATATTTCGTGCAATAACCGGAGTCTTTTCAATGCGCCAACGGGCGACCCCACGCTTCGCCGGTTGTAGACGTCAAAATCCCTCGGATTGATGCGCACCAGTGGTGCTGTCAGCCGTTCACCTTGATTGCGCACCGTTGGAATTGCTTTGCCTGCCCCCAGTTCGAGCACGACGAGACGCGCGACCCCAGCCAGCCAATCTTGCAGACGTTCGGCTTGTTTTTCTGTGCGGCTTGCTAACCAGGATGAATCTCCGAACATCAACACATTAGGACGAGCCAGACAGCCACACAGCCACACAGCGGGCAGCGCGGTAATGGCGAGCTTAATAGACATCGTTCAGCACCCACTTTGACGATAATTTCCCTGGATGATCGGATACTTTCAGTACACGGTCTGGTGCATTGCTGATGGTGGATTGAGCCATGACATTCGACGATCCGCGAGTCATCAAAGCCAGCTTTCTGAAATTGCCCGTCCACATTACTGGTAAACACGAAAGCACCTTGCGGCATGCCGGCGGCAATCTCTTTCAGTATGCCGAAGCCGGCATGGGGGCAGGTATCTCGGTATAGCTGTAGCCGATGGCCATAAAACCCCCAAGCCAATTCCGGGCTGGACTCAAAGACTTCGGGATTGGCGATATCGGCAAAGGACAAATCAGCTTTTTTCAACGCCGGATAGGCTTGCTACAAACCCTCTTTACCGCGGAAATCCGGCAGACCGGAATCCACACCCATTCCGGCACCAGCTGTGATCAATAATCCGTCTGCTTGTCGCAAATATTCAACCGCCGCACGCAGTTTGTCATTCAGCTCCATCTTCAATCCCTTGCACATTGCGTAGTGTTCAATTTTTTCACTGAGAGTTGGTGTCGGGAGGCAGGCTGCCCCGTTTGGCGACCAATACTGTCGACTTCCTGTTACCAGCTGCGCTATGACTGAAAGTCATCCGTTGCCAACATGCTTGCCACGCTGTCGTCGTTCAACGTATCCAATGCGCCAAAATCTGACCAAAATTTAATCTTCCATACAAACTCATCTGTGCACCAGGTGTTCGATTCGGTAGTCACACGCTCTATCTCGATGCCAAAACTATCGAATCTAAACAAATAGCCAATCCGTTCTTCAATGCGTCGCAGCGCACGTTCATCCCATATTTCCCAAGCAGTATTTTGCGTCAGCACTCCTACGTAGGCGATGCCGATTTCGTTAGCGGATAAATTGTGAGTCAATACGTCGGATAGGTCGAACGAGCGATCCTCAGATGAAAACAGTTGATTTGGTGGTTCGCGATAAACGCGTATTGTGCTTAGCGCCGGCCAGGCCAGAGGTTCTTCCGTTGGTGGTGGTTCATTCAGCAGCTTTGCCGGGAAGGCTTTTTGCGGCACCATTCTTGACAATTTGACGTCGCCGTTGCGCACGCGCAGACGATTTGAGCTTCCCTCGATTTTTCGTCTTCCAACAGGTGGCTTTTATGCCGCCTGTTTTTCCTGATGTTGCTCAGTGAGCCAGTCATCTAAATACTGGCAGGGTGAACGATAGCCAAGCGTCGAATGC
>NZ_JBIIVN010000077.1:0-11518 GCF_044339385.1 Collimonas sp.
CACGGCTAGCTCCTTGAACTCCGCCGTGTACATCTGTTTTGGTATCTTCTTCATTGCTGGTCTTTCCAAAGGATCGTTGATTTTACGTTACCTATGGAAGACTAAATTTCGGGGGAAGCTCAAACAGGCAGGACCTGGCGCTCTCCACCGATCCTACATGGCCATATCCCGCGTCTTCCTTACACCACTGATTGTCGCGTGTGCGCTGTTCATGGAAAACATGGACTCCACCGTCATCGCCACCTCGCTGCCAATGATGGCTCAGGATATGGGTGAAAGCCCGATTGCCCTGAAGCTGGCAATGACCTCTTATCTGGTCAGCCTGGCGGTATTCATTCCAATCAGCGGCTGGATGACTGACCGCTTTGGCGCCCGTACCGTGTTCCGCAGCGCCATCGGCGTGTTCATGCTCGGCTCGATCCTGTGCGGTGTTTCGAATACGCTGGCCGAATTTGTCGCCGCCCGCTTCTTGCAGGGAGTCGGCGGTGCCATGATGGTGCTGGTCGCCCGGTTAGTCATCTTGCGCACCACCTCCAAGGCTGAACTGGTGCGTGCGCTCAGCTATCTGACCATTCCAGCCTTGCTGGGGCCGGTGATCGGGCCACCTCTGGGTGGCTTCACCACCACCTATTTCCACTGGCGCTGGATTTTCTTCATCAA
Organism: Collimonas sp.; assembly: GCF_044339385.1. NCBI lineage: Bacteria > Pseudomonadati > Pseudomonadota > Betaproteobacteria > Burkholderiales > Oxalobacteraceae > Collimonas > Collimonas sp. The sequence goes on from NZ_JBIIVN010000077.1 coordinate 661, forward strand.
CGTCCCGATCAGCATCCTCGGCATCTATCTGGCCACACGCTTCATCGAAAACCTGCGCAGCGACGATACCGTGCCGCTCGAACTGGCCGGCTTCCTGCTATCGGCTGTCGGCTGCTCGACCCTGATGTTCGGCCTGGCTAGCGCCGGCCGTCATCTGGTGGCGGTTGATATCTCGATGATATGCGTGATAATCGGGACGATCAGTTTGCTGGCTTATGTCTGGCATGCGTTGCGCACGCCGCATCCCCTGATCAATTTGCGTCTGCTGAAAATTCCCACGCTACGCATGAATGTGTTCGGCGGTTCACTGTTCCGGATCGGCGTTGGCGCCTTGCCGTTCCTGCTACCGCTGCTGTTCCAGCTGGGCTTCGGCCTGACGCCATTCCAGTCCGGCTTGCTGACCTGCGCGTCAGCGGCCGGTGCCATCTTTGTCAAAACCATGACTACCGTGGCGCTCAAGCGCTTCGGGTTCCGTAATGTGCTGGTCTACAACACGCTGTTGGGAACCTTATCGATGGCGGCATTTGGCATGCTGCAGGTCGATACACCGCATCTGGTCGTGATCCTGATGTTGCTGCTCGGCGGCTGCGTGCGCTCCATGCAATTCACCAGCCTTAACGCGATTGCCTATGCCGAGATCGATCAGCGTCAAATGAGCCAGGCGACCAGTCTGACCAGCGTCGCGCAGCAGTTAGCGATCGGCCTGGGCGTGACCGTTGGCGGCTTTGCCTTACAGGTATCGAATCAAGTGCAGGGCCATGCGACAATTGTTAGTGCCGACTTCTGGCCAGCGTTTCTGCTGATAGGTTTGATTGCATTGGCATCACTGCCTTTTGCATTGAAATTACAACCGGATGCGGGCGCGGAGCTATCCGGCCGCAGATAGTCACTCACAGACGAGGTAGTTGCGTCGCTACGCATGGCCCTGGGCAACCATTTTTATCGCCGAGGGCTTTGCCAATCTCCTCATCGGGTTTTAGCTGCTTGCGGGTGAGCACGTCTTTGCCCGCCTACTTCGAGATATTTGTGGAGGCGTGAGCGTCAATCAAACCGCAGGTTATACACGACATCCAATCCATTGATCGTACCGCCGCGCATGACCATCGACCAGCGGCGCGAAAATTGCCAGGTAAGTCGCAGGATGCTGGCGGCGCTGTTCAGGCTTTGCTCGTAGCCAAGATTGATTTTTTCGGTAATTGCCCTGCCCAGGCTGACGACCTGCTCGTTTTCGATACCAGACTCGCTCGATCCAATCGAGAACTCGTCAAAACCGATGCCTTGCGCGATCTTCTTGCCGCCCAGGTTGCCCAGCAACGCCAGCGCCTGTCCGGCTGCCTGCCGTTGCCCCAAGGCAGAACTATCGCTGCCATGGCCGAACATCAGCCAGGATAGTTTTTCCTCATCCGACACGCTCGGCTCCGATACCAGCTTGACCCGCAAATTGGACGGCGTACCGGTTATCTCCGCGCCGGCTTCAACATCCTGATTACGCTTCATGGCCAGAATATAAATATTCGGATTGTCGATCGCCCCCTGGAAATTGATCAGTCCGCGTTCAATCGCCAGCTTGCGGCCGAACACCTCATAACTGCCGCTTGCGACCGAGATCGTGCCGGTGGCGTGCAACGGTTGATAAGGCTCGCTACGCACCTGCATAGCGCCACTCAGCAACAGATCGGCACCGCTGCCGCGGAAGCGGAAATCGTTGCCGAAATCAACCTCTACGTTCATCACCGGAGTAGCGCCGCCTGCCGGCTTCTCCGCTGCCTTGGCCAAGCGTTCCTTTTCGGTCAGCGGTGTGGCGCGGACCTTGACGTCTTTGCGAACGATAATTACATCATCGCCCAGCACCGGTGCGCTGCTCTTCGGCAAATCAAACAAAGCCTTGTCCACCTTAAACTTGCCATCAACATGAAGTTGATCCTTGACATTAGCAATCTTGGCTTGGCCCGACAGCATCAGTTGTCGATCGGGACTGGCAAACAGTTGCAGGCGGTCGGCGATGACATTGGCAGTCAGATCGGGATTATCAGGCCCCAGTTGCAAGCGCCCGTTCGCACGTATGGTGCCTTCACCGCCGTGGAACTCCATCTGCTGCAAATCGACCACGTTATCGGCAATCTTCAAGCGGGCAATACCATCCTTCAATTTGATACCCTGGTCGAACAGGGTCAACGCCATTTGGTCGCCGCTGACAGTTCCGGACACTTTCGGCTTGCCAAGTTCCCCGGCCAGACTTAAATCCATGCCAATGCTGCCATCCAGCGCAACCTGCGGCCCCAGCAACGCCGCCAGTGATTTCAACTGCGGCACCTGCAATTTGACGCTACCGCTCAATGCAGAACTGTCGCTGACAGTCCAGACGCCGCCATTACTCTGCATCGCAAGCTGTAACTGGGCTGTCAGAGAGCCAACTCGGGCCGCAGCAATCCGGCTATCCAGCTTGATATGATTAGATTGCAGATCGGCGCGCAACTTAAATTCGGACAAGCCAAGGCTGATATCGCCGCGGCCCGGGTTGAAACGCAAATCACCGCTACGCCGGGCAACCTGCAAGAAGCCGCTGATGCTGTCGGCCAAGGTGAAATCCCAACTGCTATCCAAGACCAGATCTGTCTTCAGCGGCAGCTCTGAAACGCCAAACTCATGCGCCAGATTCAATATGGTGCCGACATGAAGTCCATTTATCTCTCCTGCCGAACGTATCTTGCCATTATCGTAGTTAAAATTTTTCAAGTCGATCTTCGCATCGGCCACGCTCAAACGCGTTGCGCCCACCACCAGGTGCCCTGCTTCGGCACTGATCGACAAAGGCGCATCGAGGCTGATGCGCGGCGTACCCTGGCTCTGCAATTGGCGCAACTGGCCCTGCCAGCCGTAACCACTCTTACCTTGCGTAAGCTGGCCTTGCGCCGCCATCGTCAGGTGCAAGGGTTTGCCGCGCAGATTGCCAGAACTTTCCAGCTTCAATACATGCGCGCCATAGGTGCCCGACAAATTCAAGTTCAGTTTATCCAGCGCGACATCGTCACCGCTATGCAAACCGTGGCCATCGATAGTAAGCGCCAGGCGATTGCTACCGGAGTTGAGCTTGGCGTCGATATCGGCCTGGACATCGGCGTTGCCTGCCAGACTATCGACTCGATGCTCGCCAAACGCCAGTTTTTCAGCACGGTAGGTCGCTTGCACATTAGGTCGCTGCAAGCTGCCGCTGGCCTGTCCATCAACATGCAAGGCTCCGGATAAACCAAATCCCAGACGCTGCAATTGCGGCGCCTCGATCTTCAGTTGCAAGCGATCGCCGGCGGCACCAAAACTGCCAGTGGCGCGCACCGCATTACCCGCCACCGACAGCGAGATATCGCTCGGCAGCAAGCGTTTACCGGCCAGACTCAACTGACCGCTACCGCTCATCGGCAATTCATCATAGCGGCTGTCGTGAATTGCGAACTTGAGCTTGATGCTCAGTTCCTGCGCCAGATTGCCGCTGGCATCGAGATCCATATTGATATTCGCCGTAGCCGTGTGCGTCTTTGTCTCGGACTTGCCAGATGGTGCGCTATTGTCGATCCACAAGAATGGATCAAATGCGCGCAAACTGCCTTTCAAGACATAAGGCATTTGTCCATCGCGGCCGAGAGTGCCACTGGCATCAACGCGCGTCGCGCCTGCCGCCAGTTGCGCACTTTTCAGCGTGATCTGCTTGGCATCGAGCACGGCTTCGAGTTTGGCTTTGTAAGTTGCATCAGCCAGGTCCAGCGCAATCTGCTGGTTCTGCGGTGTCAGCTTAAGGTTGACCGCCCCTCGTAATTGCGAGGATTTCAACTTACCGTGCAACGCATGCAGATCCAAGCCAACGACGGCGAAGCCGAAATCGCCACTATCTTTATCCTTGCCGTCACTATGGTAGATTCCCTCGCCGCTGATGAGTGCATCTTTCAACAACTTTATTTGCAGTCGCGATATCTGCTGCGTCTTTGCATCTAGCGTGACATCGGCGCTGGCGCTGAGCAGCGGCAAACGATCCTGGTCTAGCGCTCCGACCATCGCATTGGTGATGCGAACCGGTCCGCTGACTGCAAGGGTTGACAAATCGGCCGGCGGCGCAAGCGGATTGGAATCGCCCGCAAGTGCTTGCGCTACAAGCGGCTTCAACTCCACCTGCAAGCTCAAATCAGCCTGAGGTGCGCCACGGCTGAACAGTTTTGGATTAACGTGCGCAGCCTGCAACAAAATGCTCTGAAACGGAAGCGGCGCAAACGGCGTCGCCGCAATTCTGGCAGTGCCAGCCAACTTGTCGCCGTACGCATTCAAATCGATATCGAGCAACTCAAGCGTGCCGGACAAACGTGCATCAACCTGATATTTCTCCTGCTGGTATTCTCCGCCCAGTTCAATCCCACCACTAAGCGCGAACGGACGCAACCCATTCAGGCTGAGCCGAGCACTCGCCCTGCCGTATGGCGTATCGAGCCGCTCCAGCAGCAGATTGTGCTGGAGGCCATCGGACTCCCCGCGCAATAGCAGATGGCTCAACTCGGTCGTACTCAAGCCCTCATGCAACACCAACTGGGCCAATGAAATGTCATTGAGCTCCAGTTGCAATGGCAGCCTGAGACTTGCCGGTAGCACGGTTGGCGTCGGCGGCGTAGGTTGCAGGCGAGCTTCGACTTTGCCGACATGCAGATAGGCCACTCGCAATTTCAGAGGCGACATGCTTACATGCCAGCGGCTGTCAATCCGGTCAATCGCATATTCCTGGGTTGCGTCGCGATACACCAGTTGGCGTAACTGCATCCCATCGGCCAGCGTGCCGCCAACGACCTGGCCGGACAGGTTGCCATGCATGACCCAGGTGGCGAACTGCCACAAGACACGCGTGCCGGCCTCGGAACGCACACCGAAAAACAAAACCGCCGACAGCACCACCACCAGCGCAAGCATGGAACAGGCCAAGCCGACACAAAGGCGTAGCCAGTCACGTCTGCGGGTGGCAGTTGGCGGGCTTTCTGGTTGTGGCGATGGAACGGGCGCTTGGGTCATTCGTTCAGTCTTGAAAATGTGAGTAAATCAAAAGGCGATGCCGAGCGAAATATGCGGCCGGAACTGCTTGGCTTGTATGCCGTAAGCAAGGTCCAGATTGACGGTGCCGACCGGGCTGCGATAACGTATCCCAGCACCAGTGCCAACCTTGATCTCCTTGTTTACCCAACTGTCGGTGGCGGTGCCGATGTCGTAGAACAATGCCCCGCCCCACTGCTGGGTAACCCAATGTTGATACTCGGCGCTGCCGGTAGCCAGATATTTGGTCGGGTAGACGGTGCCGCTCTGGGAGTTGCCGATGCTGTCGTAGCTATAACCGCGGATCGACTCGTTACCACCTGCACGGAACAACAGGGATGCCGGCAACGCAGCGCTGGAACCGCTGGTAAACACGCCGCCGAGTTCGGTGCGCAAGATGACTACATCGCGTTTACCAATCGGGAAAAAATATTTGTAGCGGCCGTCGGCACGGAAGAATGTCTGATCGGTCAGCAATCCCTTCAAAGCGAAGCCGGTTTGTATCGAAAAGATGTGGCCGCTGCGCGGAAAGATCGAATCGTCGACGGCGCGCCGCGCCCAGGCGAATCCGGGTACCAGAGCCTGATGCTGTCCCGGCTGAACCACAGTATTCGGAGGTAGCGTAGCACCATCGGTTTGCTGCAACTTGTCCCGGTAATAATCCAGAGTCAGTGCGGTATCGTAGTTTTCCAGCGAACGCGCGCGCTTGAGACCGACCTTGAGGCTGCGCAAATCGACGCCCTGCAAGGTAGTGCGGTCATATGAGCCGTTGATGCCGTTGACAAAACTTCGGGTATCCGGCGGCATCGACAAATCCAGTGAGTCATACTGGCGACGCTGTTCTATCTTGGTCTGGGCATCGAACACCCAGGCTTTGCCAAACAAGTTGTAGTTGGTATAACGGCCCTGCACCTGAGCCCCGGTATCCGTCGCATAACCAAGCCCGGCACGCAGCCGTTGCGCCGGAAACTCGCTGACCTGAACATTCACCGGCGTTTCGCTGGCGTGTGCCGGATCATCATTGATGCTGACGATCACATTGCCGAAGTAAGACGTATTCTGGATCTGTCGCTGCAGTAATAGCAGGCGGTCAACGCTGTACTCCTCGCCAACAAACAGCGGATTGACATTCTCGATAATGCTGGCCGGATACCGTTTGGTACCGGTGATATGCAAAGGCCCAAGCGTAAAACCTGGCCCGCTGTCGTATTCCACCGCCAGTGCGGCATCATTGTCCTCAGGCGTGATGCGGGCTTCCGAGCTGGAGATCTTGGCCGCCGGATAGCGCCGCTTTTGCAAAGCCTGCAAGCCGTCATCCTTGGCCTTGGGCCAGTCTGCCTGACGAAACGGCTGCCCTGCCGGCAATCCCCAATTCTCCTTGATCTGGCCGACCCGTTCCGGGCTATCTGTGGCAGCACTGCCAGTCACGTCGATGACCGCCTGCGAGACCATGGTGCGCTGATGAGTGTCGACTTTGAGATGGATAGTCTTGAGTTCGCCGGTCTCCACAGTAACGCTGGTAGTGGTCGAAAAATAGCCTTCGGTCGAGGACAACTGCGTTATCTGGTCACCCACCGTGTCGATCAGGAATTTAAGCTGATCATCACTGAGGTCCACGCGATCCTTGTAGCGCGACAAATCCAGATGCTCTTCCAAAATGCGCTTGAGATCTGACGGCGCCTCTATTTCAACCCGATATGCCGCAGTTGCTGCCGGCGCGGCAATCAACGCCGCCAGCACCAGCAAGCCTAACAACCCATCGGAACGGGATGGCACCCACCAGGCTGCTGCGGCACGCAGACGCATCAGCATGGGCAGCAACCTGTGCGGAGTGGTGCAACAGAAATTTGAAGTTCCCTCAAGAAACTCGATAGAAGCATGGGTAAGGACTAAATTACATTGACGGGATGTAATTTTAGCAAACATTAATTTGAATTAAAAAACTAACGTTGCCAATCGCTCCCGGCGCTGGCTTTGACAGACTAGGAAACCGCGGCGGCCAAGCCGTCCGCGGTAGCAATGGCTACGCTGGATAAGTCATTTTTGCCGGTTGTACCCAGTCGCTGAATTGCTGCTCGGTGACATAGCCAAGCTCCAGCGCCGCTTGCTTGAGGGTGCTGCCATGATGGTGGGCATGCTTGGCGATCTGCGCGGCACGGTCGTAGCCGATATGCGGTGCAAGCGCTGTCACCAACATCAGCGAGCGCTCCATCAGCTCGGCGATGCGATCGCGATTGGCAGCGATGCCATCGACGCAATGTTCTTCAAAGCTGGCCATACCGTCTGCCAGCAAGCGCACACTCTGCAAAAAATTATGAGCGATCAGTGGTTTAAACACATTCAGTTCGAAATTGCCGGAGGCGCCGCCGAAGTTGATTGCAACATCGTTGCCAAACACCTGACAACACAGCATGGTAAGCGCTTCGCACTGAGTCGGGTTGACCTTGCCAGGCATGATCGAGCTGCCTGGTTCGTTTTCCGGAATGCTGATTTCGCCCAGTCCCGAGCGCGGCCCGGACGCCAGCCAGCGCACATCGTTGGCAATTTTCATTAATGCCGCAGCCAGCGTCTTCAAGGCACCGTGGGCGGCGACCAACGCATCGTGCGAGGCCAGCGCAGCGAATTTATTGTCGGCGCTACGGAACGGCAAGCCTTCTGTCTTGGCCAATTGTGCTGCCACACGAATGCCGAAATCCTTTGGTGCATTGAGTCCGGTGCCGACTGCCGTGCCACCGGCGGCTAGCTCATACAATAGCTCCAGCGCCGCCACGATGATTTTTTCAGCCAGGTCAAGCTGCGCGACATAGCCTGAGAATTCCTGGCCCAGAGTCAGCGGCGTGGCGTCCTGTAGATGAGTGCGTCCAATCTTGACGATATCGTCGAAGTCGACCGACTTCTTATGCAGCGTCGCTCGCAACTTGCGCAAAGACGGCAGCAGCACGTTGGCGCATCCCAACGCCGCTGCCACGTGCATCGCGGTCGGGAAAATATCGTTCGAAGACTGGCTCATGTTCACCGCATCGTTGGGGTGTACCAGCCTGGATTCACCGCGCACGCCACCCAGCAGCTCAGAGGCTCGGTTGGCCAACACCTCGTTCATGTTCATGTTGCTTTGGGTACCGGAACCGGTCTGCCAGACCGACAACGGGAATTCCTGAGGATGTTTTCCAGCGACCACTTCCTGCGCCGCCAGGATGATCGCATCTGCCTGAGTTTTTGGCAGCTTGCCCAGATCCTGATTGACCTGCGCACAAGCCTGCTTGACCGCTGCCAGCGCCACGATCAGTTCATTCGGCAGGCGTTCGCTAGAGATATGGAAGTGATGCAGGCTACGCTGTGTCTGCGCACCCCATAACCGGTCATCCGGCACGTCGATTTTGCCAAAAGTGTCGCGCTCTGTTCTGGTAGTGGTCATGTCATGCTCCATCAAATAACGGGGATTTTATCGGCCCAAGACCGACGCATACTGGCTTGCTGCGCGTCGGAAAAAAATCGAAGCGCATGGCTTAACTAACCTATAGTAATACTTTTCCGGCGCGCAAGAGGTCTTCGATAGCCGAAGCCGCAACCGGTTCGCTGAAGTAAAATCCTTGCATTTCATCGCAACGGTGCCGCTGCAGATAAGACAGCTGTTCCTGCGTCTCGACGCCCTCAGCGATCACTTGCAGGCGCAGGTTATGCGCCAGCGAGATAATTGATGCCACGATTGCCGCATCATCCTGATCGACAGTAATATCCCGCACAAACGATTGATCGATCTTCAGCGCATCGATCGGGAAGCTTTTCAGATACGCCAGGCTTGAATAGCCGGTGCCGAAATCGTCAATCGACAACTGCACGCCGATCGATTTCAAATCATTGAGAATACCGACCGCCAGTTCGACATCGGTCATCACAAGGCTCTCGGTTAACTCGATTTCCAGGTAGTGCGGTGCCATCCCGGTTTCTTCAAGCACCTGCGCCACTGACTGCACCAGATTCTGCTGAAAGAACTGACGGGTCGACAAATTGACCGACATGCGCAGATAGCCCAGCCCCATGCGCTGCCACGCCTTATTCTGCTCGCAAGCGGTATGCATCACCCAGGCGCCGATCTGGGCAATCAGGCCGGTCTCCTCAGCCAGGTTGATGAAGCGCGTCGGTGAGATCATGCCCAGTTGCGGATGCTTCCAGCGAATCAGGGCCTCCATGCCTACCACGCGCCCGGTGCGCAAATCGACCTGCGGCTGGTAGTACAACAGCAATTCCCGACGTTCCAGGGCATTGCGCAAATCGCCTTCGATGCGCAACCGCTCCAGCGCCCGTTCATTCATCGCTGCGGTATAGAACTGGTAGTTGTTGTTGCCCATTTCCTTGGCGCGATACATCGCGATATCGGCATGCTTGAGCAGGCTTTCGGGATCGGCGCCATCGTTGGGATAAACCGCAACGCCAATGCTGCAACTCAGAAAGAAATCATAGCCCTCGATTTGCAGCGGCTGGGCGATCGAGTCCATCACGCCCTAAATCAGGCCAGCGCTCAGCTCCTCATCCAGTCGCTCCGGCAGGATCAGAATGAATTCGTCACCCCCAAGCGCGCAATCGTATCGGCTTCACGAGCAAAAGCCTTGAGGCGCAACGCCACCTCTTTGAGCAATTGATCGCCAGCATTGTGCCCCAGCGTGTCGTTGACGAACTTGAAGCGATCCAGGTCGACGAAGACTACCCAAACGCGGTGTCCGTATAACTCGCCGTAGACAATTGCCTGACTCAAGCGGTCGCTAAGCACATTGCGGTTGGCCAGCCCGGTCAGCGTGTCATGCTGCGCCTGATGCTCCAGTTCGGCCTCGTAGCTTTTCATCTCGGTGATGTCGTACAACGCTGTCACGAAATGGCTTACACGGCCCGAACTATCCTTCACCGGTGCCACATAAAGATCGTTCCAGAACATGGTACCATCTTTGCGATAGCTGCGGAACACCGCGTTAGCGCTGCGTTGCTCTCGCAATGCAGCACGAATCTCTTCCAATCCGAGCTGTTCATGATCATCGCCATGCAATAACTCCAGATTGCGCCCGATTATTTCAGACGATGTGTAGCCGGTGATGCGTTCGAAAGCGGGATTCACATATTCGACAAGATGATCCGGCAGTTTGGCGCTGGAAATGATAATGGCATGGGCGCTCGATTCGATGGCGCGCTCGCGCAACTGCAACGCGTCCTCGGCGCGTTTGCGCGCGACGATATCTTCTTTCATCATTTGCGTCGCCAGTCGGACTTGCTGCGTTCGAGCGTCGACAAGTTGCTCGATGCGCTTGGAACGGGTCGACAGGAAATGTAAATAAGCGGCACCAATAAAACTAAGCAAGCTGCCCAGTATAAGCACCAATATCGATCCGGCATTCTTCTTCGTAAAAATACTTGGCGGCGCTGAGGCATCGACAAACCAGGATTTACCGGCAAGCTCAAAGCTCTGCGACATATCTTGCGGCGCGTCGTAAAGTAACCACGAAGGTAGCCAATTGAACAACTCGGAGCGGGCAACAGGGTTACCCTGGCGATAAACCAAGCTGGCCTCCTCCGACCTACCGCTCGCATACACCCGAAGATAAAAATCATCGCGTGCCTGGGCACCGTCCTTGGCCAAGACACTGTTGACAAAAGCATCCGCCCAGACCGCGGCACTGGTATAACCTATCAAAGCGCGACGGCGGTCATCGTGAGCTTCCCCCGAAATTTAGTCTTCCATAGGTAACGTAAAATCAACGATCCTTTGGAAAGACCAGCAATGAAGAAGATACCAAAACAGATGTACACG
>NZ_JBIIVN010000078.1:0-11511 GCF_044339385.1 Collimonas sp.
GGGCTTGGCCCGTTTGGTGCGTTTTACGTAGGTCATTTTTTCCTCTATGGTGGCAGTGTCCTGCCAAATGACCGTTTACACAAAACTAATTACACCCTCGGTGGCGCCGCAAAAGGTCGGCATCGTGCTGATTGCATTTGGCGTCAACGATACCACTGGGTTCCGCTCCTGCCGCCGCTATCGTGCCGAACTGTTGCAATTGATGCGTGATTTGCAGGCGCGTGTCGCGCCCCGCCTGATCGTCATTTCCGGAATTCCGCCGATCCACGCTTTCCCTGCCTTGCCCGAGCCGCTGCGCTATGTGCTCGGCATCAAAGCCAAGGTGCTCGACGCAACGGTCGAGCACCTGATTGCCAATCTCCCTACCGATTTGATGACTATGGGGGTGACGCGGGTGCCGCTGCTGATCGATATCAACGATCGCAACCTGATGGCTTCCGACGGCTACCATCCTTCAGTGAGCGGCGTTGCGTTATGGGCGCGTCAGCTGGCCACTGCGGTCGCCGCCCATCTGAAATCCATCAAGAAGATCAAGGCCGCGCAGGCTGCGGCCAGCAAGCTGGGATGACGGCCTGCCAGATTTATTTCAGCCACTGGTTGAAGAGCTGGTCGTATTCGCCGGTGGCCTTCACCTGATGCAGCCAGGCGTCGACAAACTCCTTAAAAGGCACGTCGCCGCGTGGCAGCATGAACGCTTTTTCGATTTGCGGCGCTGACAATAGCACCCAACTGGCGTAACGATGTGGTGCTAACTTTGTTTGCGACCAGTCTCGGGCAAGCCAGGTTGCTGCGCCATATGTTTGCCGATAGCGAGTAAAACACCGGCCCGTCCAGCGCCGCGTGCACCGCAGTCTCGATGGTATTTTCTCCGGCTTGTGTTGCACATTCTTCAGGCATCGAAGCCGAATTCATCCGCTGTCGTTTGGGCAGCTCATCGCGGCTCGCTTCTTCCGCGATGAGCTGCATCAACACCTCTGCAGGAGTTATCCATGATCCAATTAAAAGATCTTGCATTGTTTCGCCAGCACGCCATATCGACGGCGAGTGCTGCAACGCCGGCAGCGGCAAGGCCGGTGCCGGGAGCAATCCTGCCACCGGCGCAACCATCGGCAGCGTGCCAATGAGGGGGGGATTACCAGGGCATCACATACCTTTGCATGGGAGGTATCTGAGAGAGGGATTGCAGCCGTCGCAGCGCTCGTCGGTCGCTACACCGGTTTGAAAGCGATTGAGCGCCGCCATCGCGTTAAAGACAGATGACGGGTTTTTGAATAAGTAACATCTGGTTACCGAAGTTACACCGGCAGAAAGCATCCCGGCCGCAGCTATCGGTCTAATGGGCTCGTTATTGCATTTACGGCACCAACGTTCCTTTCATCGATACGGCGGAAAAACATGGACTGGCACCATCAATTGCTCGACAGCGTTGTCTGGCTTGGCAAGGCGTTCTGTATCAGCTGGTTGGCAGTCGCCTGCCTGGCTGCCTTGCTAGGAAAATTCACGGATTGGGGACGGCAGTTTTTACGGGTGACCTGGGCCTGGTTTTCGCCAGCCAGAAGTTTGTGGCTGTTGGCGATATTGTCGCTACTGATCCTGATGACCCTGTTCTCGGTACGGATGGACATTCTGTTCACGTTTTGGAACAACGGCATCTACACGGCGATGCAGGATTTCAATGCTGCGACATTCTGGTCGCTGCTGGCGGTGTTCGGCGTCCTCGCCGCCATTCATGTGGCGCGCGCCTTAGTTAACTTTTACATCAGCCAGGCATTTCAGATTCATTGGCGCGTCTGGCTTACCGAAACCCTGATGTCGCGCTGGCTCGACAAACAGGCCTACTACCGCAGCCAGCATCTGCCAAACCGCACCGATAATCCCGACCAGCGCATCCAGCAAGATGTCGCAAGCTTCATCAGCAGTTCCCTTGCGCTGTTCCTCGGATTGATCAGTGCCGTGGTGTCGCTGTTTTCATTCACGCTGATCTTGTGGGGATTGTCTGGCACGCTGACATTGTTTGGCGTGGTGATCCCACGCGCGATGACTTTCCTGGTTTATGTCTACGTGCTGATTGCCACCATCTTTGCCGTGAAACTGGGTCGGCCATTAATCAAGCTGAACTTCATGAGCGAAAAGCTGAATGCCGATTTCCGCTACGCGCTGATACGGCTGCGCGAATACGGCGAAAACATAGCTTTCTTCGGCGGCGAAGCAGTAGAACATAGGACCTTGCTAAACCGTTTTTCCAGCGTCATCGACAATACCTGGGCGATCGTATTTCGCGCCCTCAAATTCCAGGGCTTCAATCTCGGCGTCAACCAGCTTGCCGTGGTCTTCCCGATGGTAGTGCAGGCACCGCGCTTCTTCAGCAAACAGATCACGCTGGGCGATCTGATGCAGACCGCGCAAGCCTTCGGTCAGGTACAGGATTCTTTATCTTTTTTCCGTTCCTCGTACGATGATTTCGCCAGCTACCGCGCCGTCGTCAATCGTCTCACCGGCTTTCTCGATACGGTCGACGCCGCCGATCAACTGGCCATGCCAGAGATCAGGCATCAAGGCCGGAATTTCGGCGTCGAATCGCTTAACGTCAACAGTCCAAGCGGCGCTCCCCTCACCGCAAATCTCAATCTCAGCCTGGCACCCGGCACCGCACTGCTGGTGCGCGGCGCATCCGGCGTCGGCAAGACTACACTGCTGCGCGCCATCGCCGGCCTGTGGCCCTACGCCAGCGGCAACATCATCTACCCGGCCGGCCAGCAATCGTTGTTCCTGCCGCAAAAACCCTATCTGCCGCTGGGAACCTTGCGCTCGGCCCTGTATTACCCGCTGGCCGCACCAGCCCAGGCCGACGACAGCGCAGTCCGCGCAATTCTGGAACAGATCCAACTCGGCCACCTGGCAACCCAGCTGGATGTTGAAAATGCATGGACCAACATCCTGTCGCTTGGCGAACAGCAACGCCTGGCAATCGGCCGCGTGTTGCTACATCGGCCGCCACTGGTCTTCCTCGATGAGGCCAGCTCCGCCATGGACGAAGGCCTGGAACACGCGATGTACAGCTTGCTGCGCAAGGAACTGCCGCAACTCATACTGATCAGTGTGGGGCATCGCAGCAGTTTGGCGGCGTTTCATGGCGGCGAGTTGATGTTGCAGGGTGGCGGCATATGGCGGTTGAGTCACTGACTATAAGCGCTGCCAGCCGGCGTTTTTATCGCAGAAATCCAACACTCTGAGCATCGCCGCGGCGATTTTTTGCCCGAATTTTGGCGGCGCGAACAAAAAATAATGCCGATTGATATAATGTTGCTTTGCATCATTTTCCCGGTGCACGCCTCAGACCGCCCTGCCGTTCAAGCTATTCAGGCGGTTCCATTTGCGGATCCTCATCATGTTGTCTTTACCACTCCTCGCACTTGCTGTCGCCGCTTTTGGTATCGGCACAACCGAGTTCGTCATCATGGGCCTGCTACCCGATGTGGCGCGCGATCTGGGGGGTGACGATTCCGGCGGCAGGGATGCTGGTGACCGGTTATGCGCTGGGGGTCACCATCGGTGCGCCGATTGTCGCCATCGCCGCGGCCAATATGCCGCGCCGCCTGGCCTTGCTAAGCCTGATCGGCTTATTCATTATCGGTAACGTGATGTGCGCGTTGTCGCCGAACTACGCGGTGCTGATGGTGGCACGGGTGGTGACAGCGTTTTGCCATGGCGCTTTCTTCGGTATCGGCTCGGTGGTGGCGGCCGGACTGGTGGCGCCGAACCGGCGGGCGCAGGCGATTGCGCTGATGTTCGCTGGTCTGACGCTGGCCAATGTGCTGGGCGTGCCGTTTGATACGGCGCTCGGTCAGCAGTTAGGCTGGCGTTCAACCTTCTGGGCGGTGACCGTGATCGGTGTCATGGCGGCGGTCGCACTTGCGCTGTGGCTGCCGAAGAAAATCGCTATGCAAAAGACCAGTCTGCTGCAAGAATTTTCCGTATTCAAGGACAAGCAGGTAGTGATGGTGCTGGCCATCAGCGCGCTGGCGTCGGCCAGTCTGTTTGCGGTGTTTACTTACATCACACCTATCCTGGAAGACGTTACCGGTTTGACGCCGCACTCGGTGACATTGGTGCTGCTGGTGTTCGGTCTCGGTCTGACGGTCGGCAGCGCGCTTGGCGGCAAGTTAGCTGACTGGCGTTTGCTGCCATCGCTGATCGCGTTCTTGGCCGCATTGGCGGTGATCCTGACTGTGTTGACGTTAACCATGCACGCACCGCTACTGGCGGTGATGACGATTTTCATATGGGGCGTACTGGCGTTTGCTATCGTACCGCCGCTGCAGATGCTGGTGGTAGAGCGCGCCAGCGCCGCGCCTAATCTGGCTTCAACGCTGAACCAGGGGCCTTCAATCTTGGCAATGCAGGTGGTGCCTGGTTGGGCGGCATGGCGATCAGTGCCGGCTTCCAGCTGACGACGTTACCTTACGTTGGCGTGCTATTGGTGGTGCTGGCATTGGGCCTGACGTTATGGTCGGCCTCGATTCAACGCGGCGCTAGCCTGGCGATGACGCCGAGCGAGTAACTCCCGCCTCTGGCTTTTGTCGACGCCGTCTAAAATCATTCATTAGTTGCAGCAACTGTCGCAGCTCACGGTTTGGGTGAGATAATAAGTAGTTGCCATATGTATTTTGATGAATTGCGGGACTGTTCCAGGCGCTGCCGCGCTGCGGTTTCGATTGTCTCCAATTATTGCAATTATTGCGCCGTCCTCAACTGATAATCGCTCCTATGCCACAATTTGCTCCTCTCAAGAATGACACCTTTCTGCGCGCTTTGCTGCGCCAGCCGACTCAATATACGCCCTTGTGGCTCATGCGTCAGGCCGGTCGCTACCTGCCGGAATACCGTAAGACGCGCAGTCGTGCCGGCTCGTTCATGGGGCTGGCAACCAATCCGGATTACGCCACCGAAGTCACACTACAACCGCTTGACCGCTTTCCGCTGGATGCCGCGATTCTGTTTTCCGACATCCTGACCGTGCCCGATGCAATGGGGCTGGGTTTGTACTTCGCAGATGGCGAAGGCCCAAAATTCGAACGTCCGTTGCGCGATGAAAAAGACGTCATGGCGCTGCAAGCGCCTGACTTGGGCAAGCTCGACTATGTGTTCAACGCAGTCACGCAAATCCGTACCGAACTGAATGGCCGTGTGCCGCTAATCGGCTTTGCCGGCAGCCCATGGACGCTGGCCTGCTACATGGTGGAGGGTGCTGGCTCGCGTGAATTCCATACCGTCAAGACCATGCTCTATAACCGCCCCGACCTGATGCATCGCGTACTCAGTACCAACGCCGCCGCGGTGGCTGCCTACCTTAACGCACAGATCGATGCCGGTGCCCAGGCTGTGATGATTTTCGATTCATGGGGCGGGGCGTTGGCCGATGGCGCATATCAGGAATTCTCGCTGCGTTATATGCAGCAAGTGGTGAGCCAGCTCAAGCGCGAGAAAGATGCTGTGCCGGTTCCAGCTATCGTTTTTACTAAGGGCGGCGGGCTGTGGCTGGAGCAGATTGCCGACATCGGCGCCGATGCGGTCGGCCTTGACTGGACCGTCAATCTGGCTGATGCACGCGCCCGGGTCGGACAACGTGTGGCATTGCAGGGCAACCTCGATCCGGCGGTGCTGTTCGCCAATCCTGAGCAGATTCGTAATGAAGTCGAGCGTTTGCTCACCTCTTATGGCGCGCCAACGGCCGGTAGTGGCCATGTATTTAACCTTGGGCATGGCATTTCGCAATTCACGCCACCGGAATCGGTTGCCGTGATGGTCGACGCGGTGCATGAAATCAGCCGCAAGATACGTCGATGAGGGCCGCCCGTGTGGTCAGCGGTTTGAGCGCGCAACTACCACATAATTGCGCGCGGGCAGCACCTGAACTGACTGCCGGGTCAGCTAGCCATTAGCTGAAAGTGAGCCTGCCTAGCACATTTCTCGACTGAATTGGCTCTTGACGGGCTCTAGTTATGCACAAATTAAATGTCCTGCGCTAAGGTAATTATTTATATCTATATTTATTATTTGCTGTCTCAGTCTGTTTTGTAACTATTTGATTTAAAACGATTAATTTTCTGCTTTTAGTTTGGGCAGTTTATTGAAACCCGCATCAGATATGCGTCTGCAGCCTGTCAATAGCAACTTACCCACAAAGTTATCCACAGACATTGTGGATAATTTGAAAAGCGCTTATGAAACCGTGAGTTAGCTCATTTCCTCGGGAACCACATTAAGTTCGTGAAACAAAGCATCTTAAAAATTGTCCTGGACACCCCGTTGGATAGTAGCTTTGACTATCGCTGGCAGGCCAGCGACGACACTGAGCCTATGCCTCAAGTCGGACAACTGGTGCAGTTGTCATTTGGTCGCCGTGAAGTGGTCGGCTTAATCGTCGGTAGCGGTTCAGAGAGCGAAGTCCCGCTTGAGAAATTGAAAAATGTGCAAGCAGTGCGTCATCAGTTGCCGCCGTTGTCTGGACAATGGCTGGCCTTGTGCCGCTTTGCCGCCGATTACTACCAGCGGCCTTTGGGCGAAGTGGCGTTGCCCGGATTGCCGAAGAATCTGCGGGCGCTGACCACCGTGGCGTTGGATCGCGGTTTAAAAAAACTGCAGCAAAGCGGCGTCGTGCACGATGCCACGCCGATTAACGTTGCCCGGTTGAATCCGGCTCAGCAGCTTGCCGCTGACGCCATTGCCAGCGCTGACGGCTTTGCGCCGACGTTGCTATACGGCGTCACTGGCAGTGGCAAGACAGAAGTATATTTGCAGGCTGCGGCGCAAATTCTGGCGCATAGCGACACTGGTGACGATAACTTGTCGCAAATCTTGATTCTGGTCCCCGAAATCAATCTGACGCCGCAACTTGAGGGCAACATCCGGGCTCGCTTTCCCGGCGTCATGGTGGCGACGCTGCACAGCGGCCTCGCCGAAGGCGAGCGCATGCGTCATTGGCTAGCGGCGCATCTGGGGCAGGCGCGGATCATTCTCGGCACGCGGCTGGCGGTGCTGGCGTCATTGCCGCATCTGAAGCTGATCGTCATCGACGAAGAACACGATCCATCCTATAAGCAGCAGGAAGGTTTGCGTTACTCCGCACGCGATCTGGCCGTATGGCGCGCCCACCAATTGCGGATCCCAATTGTGCTGGGCTCGGCTACACCCTCGCTGGAAACCTGGCATCACGCGCAGTCTGAGCGTTACAAAAAACTCGAGCTACGCGAAAGGGCAGTCAAGCATGCCGTGTTGCCGGCAGTGCGCCGGATCGACATGGAGCGCGGCAAACCGAGCGAAGGTTTGACCTCTACCTTGCTAACGGCGCTCAAGCAAAGACTGGAGCGCGGCGAACAATCGTTGCTGTTCCTGAACCGACGTGGCTATGCCCCTGTGATTGCCTGCGATGCATGCGGCTGGGTCAGCAACTGCACCCGCTGCACTTCGTTCATGGTGCTGCACAAACCTGAACATCGACTGCGTTGCCATCATTGCAGCCTGGAGCTACGCATTCCAAAATCCTGCCCGACCTGCGGCAACGTCGATTTGCAGCCGCTGGGGCGCGGCACGCAACGCCTGGAAGAGGGATTGCAGGCGATGTTCCCGCAAGCGCGCGTGTTGCGTATCGATGCCGATTCGACGCGGCGCAAAGGCAGCGCCCAACAGGCGTTCGACACCGTACATCGGGGCGATGTGGATATCCTGATTGGCACCCAGATGGTCGCCAAAGGTCACGACTTCAAGAACCTGACCCTGGTCGGCATTCTGAATCCCGACACCGCCCTGTTTTCGCACGACTATCGCGCTAGTGAGCGCCTGTTTGCTCAGCTCATGCAAGTTGCCGGCCGCGCCGGGCGGGCGGCGCAAAAAGAGGGCGGCAGTCCGAGCGAAGTGCTGATTCAGACGCGCTATCCGCAGCACCCGCTTTACGCGGCGGTCATCGCCCACGACTACGATCACTTCGCCAGTTCATTGCTTCAAGAGCGTCAGCAAGCTTGCCTGCCGCCCTATATTTACCAGGCGCTGTTGCGCGCCGAAGCGAAAGAACTGCAAACGGCGATCGAATTTCTACAGTATGCCGCAAATTGTATCGAACATGAGGGCATCACGATCCACGATCCGATCCCGATGACAATGACCCGGGTCGCCAATGTGGATCGTGCGCAATTGCTGGTCGAATGTCCGTCGCGCCCAGGCTTGCAGGCATTCCTGAGCGACTGGATGGCCTTGTTGCGGCAGGTCAAGACGCGTGCCAAGTGGTCGCTGGAAGTGGACCCGGTAGATATCTGACGATGGTTGATGGCGTATCGCAGGCGGGTTCACCCCCGCGCCCAAGGTGCCTGCGCAACTGGGCATCCAGGGCAGGAATCGAAGTCGCTGGATGAGATCGTAAAAATGGACACCATGCTCGCGTGAATGCCAAGAGTGGCCAGGCAGGTGCCGTTGCCGTATCACCTTTCACTGCGCGGCACTGTTTTAATTGCCTCTTTGTTCCGGCACCGAGCGCGAAAAGATCCGTACAACCGAATCTATATGCGCCCGCATCGCCCGCCGCGCGGCGACCGCATCGCGTGCCTGAAGCGCCGTCAGGACCAGTTGGTGTTCGTGCTCCGAGCGATTTGGCATATCTTTCGATGTATATAAAGTCTGCAAGCGCTGGAACATCATGCCGTATTTACGCCCCAGCAGATGGCTGACCAGCAGCAGGTAGGCCGGATTGCCGCTGGCTTCTGCAATGCGAATATGGAACAAGCGGTCGCCGGGATGGGTCTGGGAGCCATTGTGGTTATCCTTGACATTGCGGGCGAATGCGTCGGCGATGCTGAGTAGCTGCTCGTCGCTAGCGTTGACTGCGGCCAGCGCCGCTGTTTCCGGCTCCACTAGTTGCCTTGCCTGCAGCAGCTTGAACGGCGGTATTTCATCGTCGAGTTCGCGGCCGATTTCGATGTCTAGCTCAGGATCGATCTCCCAACCGCTGCGGCTTGCGGCCTGCTTCAATGCCGGTGCGTTGGGTTCGCCGCCAAGTGCTGCTTCCTGGCGCGGTAACACCACTACGCCGTTACCGACACGCACACTGACGATGCCGATTACTTCCAGCGCAATAAGCGCTTCCCGCACGGAGGTGCGGCTAACGCCGAACTGCTTGGCGAGCTCGCGTTCGGGCGGCAAGTTGGCACCAGGGCCATACTCGCCGCGGCCTATCATGTCGCGTAGCTGATCGGCAATTTGCTGATAGAGGCGGCGGTTCTGTATAACTTGTATGGGCATGGCAGCGGTGAATGATATTTCTCATATTGTGCCATGCCGCCGTGTGAGCGAGCGCAACGGCATCGCGCCGTCGGTGAATTTCCTTCAAATCCGATTGTCTGGGCCCCACTGCGCGTTTACAGACAATACAATCAATGCATTTCAATTAACTCATTTAGGCGGCAACAGCACTTGCGACTGGTTTATTGTCGCAAATCGACAGGCGCTCGGATCTGCTGGAAGAAACCAGTCGAAGTGTCCCGGCGGCTGCACTTTATCGCCGCTGACTGTTGCGTAGTAGCGGCCTAGTTCTATGTCGTTACGCAAGCCCAATTTTTTCATCGCTGCCGTTTTTTGCAAGCTGACCGTCTTGACGCTTTTGCTCAGGCGCTCGGAAATTTCGCGCAGGCTATTCCCGACTGCATACAAACGTAACACCTCTGTCTCGCGTGGGCTCGGAATGCTGCTTTTAGCTTGCGAATCAATTCCCTGGTTCAGCAACGCCCGGAACGATGGACCAATGTACGGCGTGTTGTTACCGAGATGGCGGATTGCTTTGTTGATCTCCGGTATTTCATCGCTTTTGTGAAGCAACCCGTTGGCACCGCTCTGTATTAACTGATGCAGCACCGCCGGGATGACGTTCACGGTAAGCACGATCAACCATTTTTGAGGGTAGTGGCGTTTTATATACGACAGTAGGTGCAGGCCGTCGCTGATGCGAGTCATAGGCATCGAGAATTCGGTAATGACAAGGTCGCACGGTGTTGAGTCAAGGCACTTGATGAGTGCATCGGAACTGGTCACGCTGGCGACAACGCCGCAATTTGGCACCTGCTCAAAATATGCGCGTACTCCAGAGACAAATAAGGGGTGATTATCAGCTAGAACAATTTTCATGTTGATGTCGCTTTCAACAACGTCATGCTGGAAAGGTGCAGGCGCCGGACCGTTTGTAGAACCGTTTATAGTTTAGGAACGCCGGCAACGTGGAACTGTAAATGCTGGAAATGATTTTAGATATTTTGCCATTTTGTTATCATTTAAGCCAGGTTTTTACAGCATAAACTTATATAATCGACAATCATGCTCGAACATAATTTGAAAAACGAGGAGGAGGTAGCCTTCTCGGTGATGAGTTGACCCTTCATTAACCGGAGAAAATCCCATGATCAAGATCATTCTGGCAGACGATCAACCAGCAGTAATCTCGGGGGTGCAGAAATATATCAATGAAATGCCGGGCTATATGGTGGTGGCATGCGTTTCGACAATTGATGAGTTGGCAATGCGCTTGCGAGACACCCCGTGCGACATGCTAATCACCGAATTCTCCATGCCCATCAACCGTATTGGCGCCGGTTGTGCATTGCTGAATCTGCTGCACAATGATTATCCGTCGATCGATCTGATTGTCCTGACGATGCTCGATATACCTGCGGTGTTGTACCAAATCAGTACCGTTGGCGTGAGGGGTTTGATCCACAAGAGTGACGAGATCGCCGAGCTCGGCAAAGCGATCCATGACGGAACACGCACTACCCCGTACATCGGACGTTCAGTACAACGACTCTTGCGTAAAGGGCCGAGCGGAAAATTGCCAACCAGACGTGAAGCCGAGGTGTTCAAAATGTATGTGGTGGGTAATAGCCTGAGAGAAATCGCCCACAGCCTCAACAAAAGCGTCAAGACTATCGGTTTGCAAAAGAGTTCTGCCATGAAGAAACTTGGCTTGCGCAACGACATCGAACTGGGCCGATATTGCTGCACCATGGAACGCATTCGTCACGTCGCATGATATTTTGTGCGAACGCCAGCGGTTAAAACGAGCGCTGGCGTTCGGAGCCGTTATACTTGTGAAGATCGCCGGCAGGTCCGGTCATCAGAAAGTAAGCGCAATGAACGGTACCAGACAAGAGCCCAACCCCGCCAACCAGCATTCGTCCAAGCACGAAATCCGTCCTGGCCAGTCGATTGAGCTACTCAAGGAACTGCACATCCTGACACGCGACGGTAAATTGAACCAAGACAGCCGTCGCAAGCTCAAGCAGGTATATCATTTATACCAATTCATTGAACCATTGCTGCAGGAAATCCAGCACGAAAACGCCGGTGTTCAACTTGTGTGTTGACGCCGACCGAAAACTGACCCATTTATAGGTGTTGTGCCGACTCAAAACTGACCCAGGTGTTCTACTGCTCCTGCCTACTCATTAGGCGGGAGATATACAAGGTGATCAC
>NZ_JBIIVN010000226.1:0-2657 GCF_044339385.1 Collimonas sp.
TTGCGCTGCGTTTCTGGTAATGCTTTGGCCGATGTGGCGTATGGCGACTGTCACGGCTTGAGACAATTATTGGGAAATGGGATTGTTCAGGGCGGACTGGATATCCACCACGGAAGGAGCTGCTGCCGTGCCACTGAATGTGGGCAGTGGAATTGATTGGAAGCCGGGGATGGTTGAGAATTTCGTGTGCCATTGAAGCCCGCCAAAATAGACCTGGCGCGACAGGGCGCTGACGCCGCTGATACCGTCGCCCACCACCAGCGTTGCTTGTTGCTCGGGGAAGTCCCGCGTGTACTGGCTGTCCAGACGGAACAGCGTGCGCTGTCCGGTCAGGTCGGAGCCAACAAAGCGGCTGGTATAGGTGCCGCCGCCACTGAATACCCCTACCTCCACCAAGCCGGAGAGATTGCTCTGGTTTTGGCCTTGCGTCTGGTTTTGTGCTTTTGTGTAATTGACGTCGTAGTTGAGGAAAGCGCCCGTTTCAGCGGCCTGTACCAGTAGCGGCCGGTGGTCTCCCAGATTGAACGCCGAATCGATGAGGGCCCCCGGAGGGGCGTGGATGATCAGGGTCTGAGTGGCGGCATCGATTTCCGCCTGCACGCCGGGCAGCGCATCGATCGGATAATAGTTGCTGTTGTGGCTGTTGTGGCTGTTGTGGCTGTTGATGGCGCCGTTGCGCGGCAGGCGCAAGCGGGCATTGCTCAATAACTGCGCTGGTACGATGATGCCGTTATCGGCGGCGCGCAAGATCAGCGTGGCGTCAGTCAATTTCTTATCATTGACGACAACCGCCAATAATATCTCCTGTTCTGATGCTGAGGTGTCAACTGCTGCGCGGCCTGGGGTTTGAAAAGCGATCAGGCTAGCGGCTAGAAACCTGATCAGCCTCCAGCCTGAGTTGTTCTTCAATCTCGCCCTTGTCTGTCTGAACATGCAGTCGAATCAAGCCGGAACGGATTTTTCCGTTTGTCAATGGCCACTCCTTGCGCTGACCCGGTAAAACATAAGCGGGCGTGCTGATTTGCAGGCTATCTGCGTTATCGGCACTGGTTAAGCGGATCTGCACAATTTTGCTATGCACGTTGCCGTCATTGGCCGCCACCAAAAACAGACCGTTTGCTTGCCGTCTTATCTGCCATGAGAGATTTTCCTGTCTTTTCTGCGGGAGGATAAACACTGGGATGCTGATTTTGAGCAAGGTTTTCAGGCCTGCCCCCTGCGGCGCACCGGATGGAACCTCTTCAATCACCAGGCGATAGCTTTTTTCGGTCGCCGAACTGACCGGATTGCGCACGCCAAAGCGCAGGAATTGAATTTGTCCCGGCGCTATCGCAAAAATCGGCGGGTTCAACATCAGGGCATCGGTATCGGCTTGTACTTCCTGTCGGCCATCGGTGTTCCAGTCGACTGCACCGACCTGTATCCGCACCGGTGTATCACCAGTGTTTCTGATTTGCAGTACGCCAGACGGGCGCTCTGCATTGAGGTCGAAGCCGATCGGGTTGACGTTGAATGACGCCGCCCACAGGTTCTGGGTAGTAATTGCGCAGGAGAGAATCGCGAGTTTATAGCGCGACCTGTCAAGGAATCGCATTCTGGATAAATCCGGTCAAAACGTGACAGTGGCGACGACCGTATCGGTATAGGTCGCGGCTGGTGCCGATGTTTGACCGGAGGGGACACTGGCATAAATGGTTATAGTAGTGGGAAGGCCTGTGGCGGTGACCGCCGCCGGCGCTGTGGCCGCCGTGTTACCCCAGGTTACGGCGTGATTGGTATCTGAAAATAAGCCGTAGTTGAGATATGACGGCGTGCCGCCACCACTGGAAAGACGGCGCAGCGGTACCGCATTGGTGGAACCGGTATTCGCATTGGCTCCCTGGCCCAGGGTGATGACCGGGCTGGCGCCTACGGTGCAGGTAGTAGTGACGCTGGCAGTGGTGTACTGGTTAGTGGCGGCGTTGGCGACGATCGGATCGTAGGTTGTCGTGAAACCGAGGGTGCTGATGCTGCAACTGTTGCTGATGGTGACCGTGTTGGTCATGGTGGCGGTTGCGGTACCGGCTAATGCGCTGGAGCACATGCTTGCCGCTGCGCTGATGACAATCATGTTCCGAACAAATTTTTGCATGATGAATCTCCAGATCGAGGTTTTCGGCATCGGAAATCCAGACCGTTATCTGGACATTTGTTTCGTGGAAAAGCAGTTAATTCGATTGGAACTTACATTTGAAGTGCAGAATTGTTGCCGCGTTGAATTTGAATTGTCAAGTTACATTTGAATTTTAAACAAAAAAATCGCTAGCGCCCTCTCTGGCTATGCTGCCGCCCCAAAAAATTGTTGAATTGCCCGCATTTGTTAATATTGATCCAATACTGATTGGACGTTTGGTTACAGTCGATGTGACATTCAAATGATGTTTTAGCAGCTATTTCCCCTGAGGTATTCCAACCCGGATTGCCGGACCGCCATCGCACTAGCCAAGTGAGTCGACATGTCTGATAACGATATTTGTTGCAGTGTGTTAACATTTTAATTCTTAGAGACGGTTTCATAAAGGCTGCGATGCCTGCTGAAGTTTGCTCCAGCAGATCAGACTGCAGCCAAGTTTAAGGAATGCTTGATGAATATCAGCGCGACGTTCGAAACGAATGCG
>NZ_JBIIVN010000227.1:0-2648 GCF_044339385.1 Collimonas sp.
CAATCAGGTCTTCAGGTTTCTTGTAGTTGGTCAAGCAGGCTGTCCGCCAGCTTGACCAACTCAGGATCGGGCTTGGCCCGTTTGGTGCGTTTTACGTAGGTCATTTTTTCCTCTATGGTGGCAGTGTGCTGCCAAATGACCGTTTACACAAAACTAATTACATCCTCGCCTGATCTCGAAAATTTTCGGCACCAGGTAAAAAGGCGTTGCAGATATCTCATCTGCAACGCCTTTTTTGCATGCGGCTAGTAAGTTGTCAGTTGTTGGCTCGCTTGTTATCGCTCTTGTTATCTTTCTTGTTATCTTTCTTGTTATCTCGGTTTTTATTCGAGATTTTGCACTTGCTCGCGCATCTGGTCGATCAGTAGTTTCAACTCCATCGATGCATCCGCCAATTCCTTGATAGCTGCCTTGGAGCCGACAGTATTTGCTTCGCGATTCAATTCTTGCATCATGAAATCCAGGCGCTTCCCAACTTGGCCGCCTTTTTTCAGGATGCGCCGGGTTTCGCTCAGATGCGCTGCCAGTCGCGACAATTCTTCGGTAATATCAATGCGGATGCCGTACAGCGTGACTTCCTGGCGAATTCGGTCCAGCGCTTCTTCGCGCGACAGGTTGGCGTTGGTGGCTTCCGGTTGTGCCAGTCCAAGCGCCTCTTGCATGCGCTCGATGGCTTTCTGCTGAAATTGCGCGACTACTTGCGGTACCAGCGGGGTAATCCGCCGTACGATCGCTTCCATAGCGTCGATACGGGCGATTAAGGTAGCTTGCAAGGCTGCTCCCTCGCGTGCGCGCGATTCCACGAATGCTTCCAGGGTGGCGCTCATGGTGGCCTGAATATCGGCCTGCAAGGTATCCTGGCTAATCACGGCCTCTTCTATGACTCCCGGCCAGCGCAGCAATTCGTTGACGGTCAGCGGTGCCGCGTCAGCGAATTGCCGGCGTACGGTGCTTTGTAAATCGGCCAGCGCAGCCAGTAGCGTCGTGTTGAGCGCCTGCGATGCGCCGCAAGCGGTCTTGCGTCCGAAACTCAATCGGCATTCCACCTTGCTGCGCGCAATGCGGCCGACAATGGCCTCACGCAGCCCCGGTTCCAGCGAACGCAGGTCGTCGTTGATGCGGAATTGCAGGTCGAGAAAGCGCGAATTGACACTCTTGATTTCAATGGTAATCGTGCCGGCGGCAGTTTCGCGATTGTTGACGGCATAGCCGGTCATGCTGCATATAGTCAAAATGCGGTCCTTTGTTTCTGGGTTGCAAGGGTTTTTCTTTACAAATCAGCGATTTATCAAGACAATCTGTACACCATTGACTAGGGTAGGATCGCATGGCCGCACAAAACAATGCTCCATTGCAATGCTCCATTGCAATGCTCCATTGCCTGACGGACTGAAAATTGCTGGATACCGCATTGTAAAGAAGATTGCATCGGGTGGGTTCAGTATTGTCTATCTGGCATACGACGAGGACGGCAACGCCGTCGCCATCAAGGAATATTTGCCGAGTTCGTTGGCGTTGCGCCAATGGGGAGAGCTGGCGCCGGCAATTTCGCCGCAGAACCTGCCGACCTTCCGCATCGGCCTTAAGTGTTTTTTCGAAGAAGGCCGCGCCTTGGCGCGCATCGCCCACCCGAATGTCGTCAGTGTGATCAATTTTTTCCGCGCCAATGAAACGGTATATATGGTGATGGCCTACGAGTCGGGGCGCTCACTGCAAGAGCATATCTTGCGCCGCCGCGACAAGGGCGAGAATCCATTAGTGTCAGAAAAATTCATCCGTAAAATGTTCCGTCACGTGATGAACGGATTGCGCGAAGTGCACACGCATAAACTGTTGCACCTGGATCTGAAGCCGGCAAATATTTATTTGCGCGCTGACGTACGCCAATCCTGCTGGACTTTGGCGCTGCACGGCAGACTCTGCGTTCCGATTCGCCGAAACTGTATCCAATGTACACGCCAGGTTTCGCCCCGGCCGAATTGTATGAGCGCAACGGTAATCTCGGTCCGTGGACCGATATCTACAGCATCGGCGCTTCGATTTTTGCCTGCATGGTCGGGGTTCCGCCGCAGCCGGTCGATCAGCGCAAGGTTAACGACCGGATGGAAGGCCATTTCCGCAAGCTGGAAGGCTTGTACTCGCCGGAGCTGATCCAGGTGGCGCGCTGGTGTCTGATGATCGATCCGCTGCAGCGGCCGCAAAGCGTATTCTCGGTGCAGCGGGCGTTGATGGAGCCCGTGCAGGAGGAACAGGTCAGCCTGCGTGAGATGGTGACGCGCAAGTTCCGCAGCGTATTTTTGACGCACATCCAATTTCGCAAGAAAGCTGCTGACGGTCCAAATACGACGATTCAGGAAAATACTCTTTAATGTAACCTTTGATATCCGCTTTGATATCCGCTTTAATGTCTCCTTTAATGCTCGCCGCCGATGCGCTGCGTGATTAAATCGTTCCTGTATTTTTTTAAATCCCGTTTTTCTGCATTTTTTTGCATTTTTCTGTATCTTTAACAAGTGTCACTTGTTGGCGCTAATTGAATCTTGACCCAGCCTGCTGATCGAAATGTGACCCAGGGCTGGTCGCTGCGTTTTGAGTTAGCAGCTGTGGATAAGTCTATCAAACAGTTGGTGTTGAAGCACTCCTTTTTT
>NZ_JBIIVN010000079.1:0-11387 GCF_044339385.1 Collimonas sp.
TGTCCACAGTGCATCTTCCACGATCGGTTTGCCCATCTCTTCTTCAGCCTTATCTATATCAATGCCGAAGAGTAGCAGCTTGCCGGAAAAGTTAACAGCCCCTTCGGGCCTTTATGAAACCGTCTCTAAATAAAAAAAGCGCTGCCAGTTATGCCGCAATGCAGTACAATCGTGCCCGGCGGGCCCCTGCGCATTGTGGCGTGGTCAACCTGGTCAGGTCGGGAACGAAGCAGCCACAGCCATTTCCTGCAAGTGCCGCAGACAAGGCTCGCCTCTTTCCTTGGTGTCGATATTCTTCGAACACTCAAATCCCATGATGTTGAAGTTCATGTTTTTGATGCCATATCCCCACGCTCGGCCATCGTGTTGATCATAGAAAATATTTTTCTATGATATTTTCCGTTGCAGATCAGTTTATGTGGAAGGGCACATGATCGCCGGCGGGGATGCTGAAGCCTATCGTTGTCAGCCCGGCGACGCTTTTCGCAAACACGCTGCCGCCGTGCATCTTGGCAATCGCCTTGACGATCGCCAGGCCAAGGCCGTGTCCATGCAGCTGATTCGGATCACGATCGTTGCGGGCTGTGTCAACCCGATAAAAGCGATCGAATAGCCGTGGCAAATGCGTCTCTGGAATCGGCTGGCCGGGATTCGATACGGCAATCTGGATTGCTGTCGGCTGCTGCGTGATGTTGACGACGATGCCGGCACCGGGTTTGGAGTGCTGGATTGCGTTGTGTAGCAGGTTGCTCATCGCGCGTCGGAACAACGAGGTTTCGATTGATGCTTCGGCACTGATGTCGCCGTCGACATTGACCGTCATTTTGGAGTCGTCCAGCACAAACTCAAAGAACTCCACGGTCTTGTTGATCTGTTGTGCAATCGATGCATGCACCAGGCTGGTGGCGGCTTTGCCTTGATCGGCTCGGGCCAGGAACAGCATGTCGTTGATGATCGAGCGCAAGCGTTCCAATTCTTCCAGGTTCGATTGCAGCACCTCTTCGAACCGCGGCGCTGTGCGCTGGCGCGATAACGCTACCTGGGTCTCGCCGATCAGGTTGGCCAGTGGCGTGCGCAACTCGTGGGCGACGTCGGCATTGAAAGCCTCCAGCTGGTTATAGGCGCCTTCCATCCTTTCCAGCGCGCCGTTGAAGGCAATCGTCAGGTCAGAAAGTTCTGCCGGTAACGGTGAAATTTTCAAGCGCTGCGATAAGTTGCGCGGACCGAGCGCCTGCGCTTCGCTCGATAGGTGCTTGAGCGGCCGCAAGCCGACTTGGGCGATCCAGTAGTCAAGTAGCATCACCAGTAGTACCCCGACCAGCGACAGTCCGATCAGCGCCAGCAAGAAAGCATGCAAGGTATGCAGATATGGCGCTGCATCGACCGCAACAATCAGGCGTACCGCTGGCCGCTCCATGAATGGCGGGATGGTGCCTGCCATTGCATGCAGAGGGTACTCGCGACCCCGCAGTTGCATGGTTCTCATGCCGTTTGGCTTGCGGTCTAGCTGGTCGATCTCGGCCAGTCCCTTGCCGTACTGGAAGCGCGGGTCGTCGCCCAGCACCCAGTAGCGGATGCTGCCGTCGGCCGGGGTCAGTGTGTCCAGCTTGGCTTGCACGCGCGACCAGCGGCTGGGGTCGCCGTTATGGCCGATCATGTATTGGGTATCGAGGAAACGGGTGTTCAGCTCATCTTGCTGATGGTGCGCCAACTCGCGCTGCAGGACGCCGTACAGCGCGCTGCCGATCAGCGAAAATATCAGCAGTGCGGCCAGTGCGAACATGGCAACCAGACGTACTGTGATTGAACGTTTCATTCCCGCATCTCCTGATTGCGCGGCTCCAGCACATAGCCCATGCCGCGGATCGTATGCAACAGCTTGGGGCTGAACGGCATGTCGATCTTGGCACGCAAGCGTTTGATCGCGACTTCGACAACGTTGGTATTGCTGTCGAAGTTCATGTCCCAAACCAGTTCGGCGATCGCTGTTTTCGATAAAATTTCGCCTTGCCGCCGGGCCAGTACCGCCAACAGCGAAAATTCCTTGGCGGTCAGATCGATGCGTACATTGGCGCGATAGGCTTTGCGGCTGATCAAGTCAATCTGCAGATCGGCGATGCGCAACTGCGACGGTTCCATGGCACGACCGCGTCGCGTCAGCGCCTGTAGCCGTGCCAGCAATTTCCAGATTGGAGTCGGTCAAGGTGTACTGATACTGGGTTCGTGACAGGCGGCCGCCGACGTTGATATCCTGGCCGGCCTGCAGAAACAGATTAACCCCTTGCACCTTCGCTAGTTGCGGGCGCAGGCGGGTGATCACTTCATCGGCGCTGGCAGTGCGTCCTTCATCCTTCGGTTTGAGGCTGATATAGAAATTGCCGGTGTTGAAGGTGTTCTGGCCACCGCTCATGCCGAAGCCGGTGACATCCGGATCCTGGCGGACGATATCGGCCAATTGCAGCATGCGTTTGTTCATTGACGAGAAGGATGAATCCTGGGCCGATTCGGCAAAGCCAAAAACGAAGCCGGTATCCTGCTGCGGGAAGAAGCCTTTTGGAATGATCATGAACAGGATCACTGTGGCCGCCATGGTGGCGAAGAACACCATCAAGGTGATGAACTGATGGCGCAGCACGACGTGCAAGCCGCGCTTGTAAGCGTTCAGCATCGTATCGAAGCCGCGTTCAAAGAGTTGATACAGGCGACCATGTGATTGAGCCGAATGCGGTTTCAGGAAGCGCGAGCAGAGCATCGGCGTCAGCGTCAGCGAAATCACGACCGAGACGGCAATCGTCAGCGTGACAGTAATCGCAAATTCGCGGAACAGGCGGCCAGCGATGCCACCCATCAGCAGCAACGGAATAAACACTGCGACCAGCGAGACCGAAATCGAGATGATAGTAAAGCCGATTTCTCCGGCACCCTTATGCGCGGCCTCCATTGGCGACATGCCCTCTTCGACATACCGATAGATATTCTCCAGCATCACGATTGCATCATCGACCACGAAGCCGACCGCGATGGTAAGCGCCATCAGCGACAGGTTATCGAGACTGAATCCCAGCAGGTACATAACGGCGGCAGTGCCGAGAATTGCCAGCGGCACGGTGACGCTAGGAATCAGGGTAGCCGGGACATTGCGCAAGAACAGGAAAATCACCAGGACCACCAAAGCAATGGTCAGCACCAGCGTGAATTCGACATCGGCTACCGAAGCGCGGATGGTCTGGGTGCGGTCGATCAGGGTATTGATGTGCACGGTAGGCGGAATCGCAGCCTGCAGGCGCGGCAATGCTGCCTTGATACGGTCCACGGTGTCGATCACGTTGGCGCCGGGCTGCTTGGTGATGGCCAGCACGATTGAGCGGCCATTGATGATCGTGTTGTCGGCCGGTGCTGCAGCACCGGCAAACGCCCAACCGGCGACCTTGACGTTTTCTGGCGCATCGACCGCAACACCGATGTCGCGCACGCGGATCGGCGCGCCGTTCTTATACGCCAGCACCATATCGTTCCATGGTTCTGCGCTGAGCAACTGGTCGTTAGTGTAGACGGTGAAACTTTGCTTCTGACCGTCGATGGTTCCCTTCGGCTGGTTGACCGTGGTATTTGCGATGACGCCGCGAATATCTTCCAGGCTCATGCCGACCGCACTCAGTTTGGTCGGATCTACCTGAATCCGCACCGACGGCTTTTGCGCACCGCCGATATTGACCAAGCCAACCCCGGGAATCTGTGAAATCTGCTGTGCCAGGATATTGTCGGCAAAATCATTCACCTGAATCAGCGGCAAAGCGTCCGACTGCACCGACATCACCATGATAGGCGAGTCAGCTGGATTGACTTTGCGGAACGTCGGCGGGCTCGGCAGGTTGGCCGGCAACTGGCCGCTGGCGGCGGTGATCGCCGCCTGCACATCGAGCGCGGCGGCGTCGATGTTGCGGTTGAGATCGAATTGCAGCGTAATTTGCGATGAGCCGAGCGAGCTGCTTGAGGTCATCTGCGATAAGCCTGCAATCAGCGAGAACTGCCGCTCCAGCGGTTGTGCAACGCTTGACGCCATGGTCTCCGGGCTGCCGCCTGGCAGATTCGCAGAGACCTGGATGGTCGGGAAATCCACCTGCGGCAGCGGCGCCACCGGCAGCAACAGCCACACCGCAGCACCTATCAGGAAAATCGCAATAGCGAGTAGCGTGGTGCCGATAGGGCGTTTGATGAACGTAGAGGAAATGCCCACTTACCGACCCTCGCACTTGTCCCTTTAGCGGCCGCGCTCGACGCGTTGCCGGTACCGATCACCGCCGCATCTTCCGCCACTTTGATGCCGGGTTTCAGTTTGTACTGGCCGTCGACCACGACTCTTTGTCCTGGATTCAAGCCTTTGTCGATCACGGCAATGCCGTCCTGGATATTCGCCACCTGGATCGGCTGGATCTGTACCGTGTTGTCAGCGTTGATAACGTAGGCGTAGGTGCCGTCCTGGCTGCGCTGCACCACTGCCGCCGGTACCGTCAGCGCCTGCTTGCGATCTCCCAGTACCAGCCTGACATTGACGTATTGGCCCGGCCACAGCACATGCGATGCGTTCTGGAACATGCCTTTTAGTTGTATGGTGCCGGATGTGGTGTCGATCTGGTTGTTCAGCAGCGTCAGGCTGCCTTGAGACAGCATGTTGTTGCTATTGCGCGCGAAGGCTTGCACGCTGAGCGGCTTCGGATTGGCATGCAAGGCGCTGTCGATGCTTTGAAAACTTTCCTCCGGCAATGTGAATACGACTGCGATCGGATCGATTTGATTGATCACCACTAAACCGTTGGTATCCGTTGCATGGACAATATTACCCGGATCGACCAGACGCGCGCCGACACGGCCACTGATCGGCGCCAGAATGCTGGTGAAGCTGAGTTGCACCCTGGCATAGTTGATCTGGGCATCATCGGATTGCACGGTAGCTTGCAGTTGGTTGACCAGCGCCCGTTGGGCATCCAGAGTTTGTTGGGTCGCCGCATCTTGCTGTACCAGCGTGGTGTAGCGTTGCAGATCGAGTTTTGCGTTAGCTAACTGGGCCGCGTCTTTTGCTTTTTGCGCGATGGCCTGCTCCAGTTGTGCCTGCAAGGTGCGTGGATCGAGTTGCGCCAGCAGTTGTCCGGCTTTGACATCCTGACCTTCAACAAAGCCCACCTTATCAAGCTGACCGTCGATGCGTGCCTTGACCGTTACGCTGGCATTGGAAGTGACGGTGCCAACACCGGACAGATACATCGGAACATCTTGCTGTTTTACTTTGGCGGTACTGACCGAGATCGGATTGCCAATGGTGCTGGGCGGTGCTGCGGCACCGGCCTTGTGATTGCTCAGGGCCCAGCCGGCAGCGTCGATCAGGACCAGTATCGCGGCGCTGATCAGCAACGTCGAACGTGGTTTGGAGAGGGTAGTAGTCATGTTATCAGCTCGCAGAATTAATTTGCAGTGGTGTTTTTTTTGCCTGAGCAACAGCGGCAGGGTTCAGTTGGGATGCATCCCAACCGCCGCCGACAGCCTTGATCAACGCTACGCTGGCAATCAACCGGCGCCCCAGCAATTGCACCAGAGTGCGTTCATTGCCCAATGAAAGCGTTTGCGCGGTGACCACTGTCAGGTAAGTCGCGGTGCCGGCACGATATTGGCTTAACGCCAGTTGTTCGGCCAGTTGCGAAGCCTTCACGGCCTGATCCTGGGCTACCGTTTCGCGGTCGAGGACGTTGAGCGTAGCCAGGTTATCTTCCACTTCCTGGAAGCCGCCCAATACGGTTTGCTTGTATTGCGCCACGGCTGCGTCGTAGGCTGCAACTGCCTGCGCGGTGTGCGCACGCCGCAGACCGCCATCGAATATTGTTTCTGCCAGTGCCGCCCCCAGCGACCAGACCCGGCTTGGGGTATCAAACCATTGTGCCAGGCTGCCGCCGTTGAAACCACCGCTCGCGCTCAGCGTTAGTGCCGGAAAATAGGCCGCCTTGCCAACGCCGATATTGGCGTTGGCAACCGCTACGCTGCGTTCCGCGTTGGCGATGTCGGGCTGGCGTTCCAGCAGATCGGAAGGCAAGCCGGAAGGGATTGGCGGCAGGCTGGCTTGCATCTTGGCGAGCAGCTGAGAATCGGCAGGCAGCGCGGTCAGCGAGAATTGAGATGGGGCCTTGCCGATCAGGATAGCAATCGCGTGTTCGAGCTGGCTGCGTTGCGCCTGCAGGTCAATCGCCTGTGCTTCTGCGGTTTTCAGCTGACTTTCCGCCAGCGCCACATCCGAACGCAAAGCAACGCCGACGGCGTATTGGCTCTGGGTCAGCTTCAGTGAACGGGCATAGGCGGTCGTGGTGCGCGCATACAGATCGATCAGCAGATCGGTGATGCGCAGTTGCAAATAGTCTTGTGCCAACGTTGCCTGGATGCTGAGGCGGGCTGCCGCCAGGCTGGCCAGGCTAGCCTGGGTACCGGCATCGCCAGCTTCCACCGCACGCCGCACGCCGCCCCAGACATCTGGTTCCCAACTGCCTTGGATGCCGACGCTATAGTTGTTCCCGAGGCGAATGCCATTGCTGTTGCTCAACGAACGGCCGACCCCGGTATTAACGCCCGCCGTTGGCCAGAAGCCGGAACGGGCGGCGTCGGCCGCTGCGCGCGCCTGGCGATATTGCGCTTCGGCCTGCGCAATACTTTGATTTGCCTGGTTAGCTTGTTGCATCAGCGCACTTAGCGTCTGGTCGCCATAGATTTCCCACCAATTGTGGTTGCTGTCGATTTGCTTCGGCTCTGCCTGCTTCCACGGGCCGCTCCCTTTATAGTTGGCGGGAACCTCCATGGATGGGCACACATAATCCGGGCCGACTGCACAACCGGCCAGCACTAGCGCAATCGCGGCAACCACAAAGCAGGTCGACAGCAATGCGGCCGAATAGCGGTCGGCGAGGCGGCCGGCAATCGGTGCGGTGAGGGCAATCGCCAGCGGCCAAGGGGTGAACAGTGCAGCAGATAACAAAGGGCTGAAGCCATAGGCACCCTGAAACAGGAATGGCAAGGCAATAAAGGCGATCCCCTGGCCGACGAAGGAGCAGAGCGAGGTGGCAACCGCCATCGAAAAACGTTGTGATGCAAAAATATCAAGCGGCAGTAATGGCGCTGAGTATGTTTTTTGTCGAATGATAAACAGAGTGGCTGATGTCAGCGCGATGCCGCCGAGCGTGAGTTCCTTGCTCAAGCTATCGTGGCGCGACAAGCCGTCTACCGCCATGACGAAAGTACCCAAGGAGAGGGCCGACAGCAATGCGCCGGTGGCGTCGAATTCGCCGCCGCGGCCGGGATTGCGTGGCAGCACGCGCCGCGCCAGCAGCAGTGTAACGATCCCGATCGGCACATTGATGGCGAATAGCCATGGCCAGCTAAGCACGGACAGCATCAGGCCGCCGATTGCCGGACCGGCTGCGGTGGATGATGCCACCACCAGCGCGTTGACGCCGAGCGCGGTGCCGAGCAGGCGCGTCGGAAAAATATAGCGGTACAGCGCCGGGCCGATGCTCATTGCGGCAGCGCCGCCCAGACCTTGTAAAAATCGCATGCCATTGAGAACCGCCAGCGATGGTGATAATGCACAGCCTAGCGATGCCAGAGTAAATACCAGGATGCCGCACATATATAGACGTCGAAATCCGAACACTTCGCCGATCGAGGCGAAGGCGACCATTGTCATCGCGCCGGCAAGAATGTAGGCATTGGCAATCCAGACCGCGGCTGCCGGACCCACATCCAGACTGCGCGCAATCATCGGCAACGCGACATTGACGATCGAACCGTCCAGCACGGTCATGCCGGTGCCAAGGATCATGACAATAATAGCTACCCGCCTGACAGATCCCGGCAGGCCGTCGTCACCTTCAAGGTCGCCAAACAGCCTGCTCATGGAGCCATATACCTGGTTGTGAAATACTGCGGTTTTGGCGCAACACATGATTGCAGCAATGACGAGATAGGCGCGTTCGGCAGGTGGCGGGGGAAATCATTGATGGGCTTGGGCATAGGCCGGGAATTATTACACGTAGTGCAATTTTCCGCAGGCGTAGCGACAGCCGGTTGCGGCAGCAAACCAACAAACGATACGATTTTTCGGATCAGGGGAGGCTGCCGCGGCGACTCTTTGATGTATAATTCGAATTTCCCGCATGTGCCGTTCGGCACCTTCTGTAATGATTAAGTTTGTATTTGTTACCGGCGGCGTTGTCTCATCCCTTGGCAAAGGGATTGCAGCAGCCTCTCTCGCAGCGATCCTGGAATCGCGCGGCCTTAAAGTCACCCTTCTTAAACTCGATCCGTACATCAACGTCGATCCAGGCACCATGAGCCCGTTCCAGCACGGCGAAGTGTTTGTGACCGATGATGGCGCAGAGACCGATCTCGATCTCGGTCACTATGAGCGCTTCATTACGGCGAAGATGAAGAAGGTGAATAACTTCACCACCGGCCAGATCTACGAATCGGTTATCCGCAAGGAGCGCCGCGGCGAGTATCTGGGCAAGACGGTGCAGGTAATTCCGCACATCACCAACGAAATTCAGGATTACATCTACCGCGGCGCCGAAGGTTTCGACGTGGCACTGGTGGAAATCGGCGGCACTGTCGGCGATATCGAATCCCTGCCTTTCCTGGAGGCAGCACGTCAGTTGAGCCTGCGCGCAGGCCGTAAGGCGGCTGCCTTTGTGCATCTTACATTGGTGCCGTACCTGGTCTCCGCTGGTGAGTTGAAAACCAAGCCGACCCAGCACAGCGTACAAAAACTGCGCGAAATCGGTATTTCGCCGGATGCGCTGCTGTGCCGGGCCGACCGTCCTATCCCTGATGACGAACGCGCCAAGATTTCGCTGTTCTCGAACGTCCAGGGTGACGCCGTGATTTCGGTATGGGATGCCGACACTATCTACAAGATTCCGCAAATGCTGCACGACCAGGGCCTTGACGCGATCGTCTGCGAAAAGCTCGGCCTGTCGCCGAAGCCGGCCGATTTGTCGGTCTGGACCAGGCTGGTGCATGCGTTGGAAAATCCAACCTACGAAGTCACCATCGGCATGGTCGGCAAATATGTCGATCTGACCGAATCGTACAAGTCGCTGACCGAGGCCTTGCGTCACGCTGGCATCCATACTGGCAGCCGGGTCAATATCGAATACCTGGATTCTGAAGAAATCGAAGCCAACGGTACCGCCGCTCTGAATAAGTACGATGCGATCCTGGTGCCGGGCGGTTTCGGCAAACGCGGTGTCGAAGGCAAGATCGCGGCGGCGCGCTTTGCCCGCGAAAACAAGATTCCTTACCTCGGCATTTGCTTCGGCATGCAAGTTGCGTTGCTCGAATATGCGCGCAACAAGGCTGGCTTGTCGCTCGCCAACTCGACTGAGTTTGACGCCCAAACCGACCAGCCAGTGGTGGCGCTGATCACCGAATGGCAGAATCACGACGGCAAGGTAGAACTGCGTGATGTCAATTCCGACCTCGGCGGCACCATGCGTCTGGGCGCGCAGACCTGCGACGTCAAGCCAGGTACGCTGGCAGCAGAAATCTACGGTCCGACCGTGACTGAACGCCATCGTCATCGCTACGAGGCCAATAACCATTACCTCGATCGCATCGAAGCCGCTGGTCTGGTGGTTTCAGCCCGCACGCCAACCGAAGGCCTGTGTGAAATCATGGAATTGCCACGCAGCGGCGACAATGCCCATCCATGGTATGTCGGCGTTCAGTATCACCCGGAATTCAAGTCGACTCCGCGTGATGGCCATCCTTTGTTTATTTCGTTCATCAAGGCTGCGTTGGCGCACAAGCAAGCCAACACCGCAGCGTAAGGAAGTGACATGAAACTTTGTGGCTTTGATATCGGTCTTGATCAGCCGTTTTTCCTGATCGCCGGTCCTTGCGTGATCGAATCGCGTCAGATGGCCCTCGATACCGCCGGACAATTGAAAGATATCACCGGCGCGCTGGGTATCAATTTCATTTACAAATCGTCGTTCGACAAGGCCAACCGCTCATCCGGTTCATCGTTCCGCGGACTCGGCATGGAAAAGGGCTTGGAGATACTAGCCGAAGTCAAAGCGCAAATCGGCGTACCGGTGCTGACCGATATTCATGAAATTGATGAAATCAAGCCGGTGGCAGCAGTGGTTGATGTATTGCAGACTCCGGCCTTCCTGTGCCGCCAGACCGATTTCATCAACGCTTGCGCGCAATCCGGCAAGCCGGTGAATATCAAGAAAGGCCAGTTCCTGGCACCGCACGACATGATCAACGTGATTGCCAAGGCGCGCGCCGCAGCGCGTGAGGCCGGTCTGCCTGAGGATAACTTCATGGCTTGCGAGCGTGGTGCGTCGTTCGGTTACAACAACCTGGTGTCCGACATGCGCTCGCTGGCGATCATGCGCGAAACCGGTTGTCCGGTGGTGTTCGACGCCACGCACTCAGTACAACTGCCGGGTGGTCAAGGCAGCACTTCCGGCGGTCAGCGCGAATTCGTGCCGGTACTGGCGCGCGCGGCGATTGCGGTGGGCGTCTCGGGCGTGTTCATGGAAACGCATCCGAATCCTGCGCAGGCCAAATCGGATGGACCGAACGCCGTGCCGCTGGCGCGCATCAAAGAATTGTTGTCGACCATGATAGACCTGGATCGGGTCGTCAAAAAAAATGGCTTTATCGAAAGCAATTTCGGTTGATTGCTTGTGGGGACGATGTGATGATGCATGCTACTGCTGTGCGCGCATCTCCTCGAAATGCATGTTCGTTGAAATTTAGACGTTGTATCTGATTAGTTGGGGACAGAGTCGCACCGGGAGTGTCATGCGCCACCCGGTGCAATCTGTCCCGCACATATTTTTATCTGATAGGGAAATACATGAGTGCAATCGTTGACATCATTGGCCGCGAAATTATTGATTCGCGCGGTAATCCGACTGTAGAGTGCGACGTCCTGCTGGAGTCCGGTGTCATGGGCCGCGCAGCTGTACCGTCCGGCGCCTCCACCGGCTCGCGTGAAGCGATCGAGCTGCGCGACGGCGACAAGAGCCGTTACGGCGGCAAGGGCGTGCTGAAAGCCTGCGAGCATATCAACACCGAAATTTCCGAAGCCATCATGGGCCTCGATGCCAGCGAACAAGCGTTTCTGGATCGCACCCTGATCGATCTCGACGGCACTGAAAACAAGGGCCGCCTTGGCGCCAACGCCATGCTGGCGGTATCGATGGCGGTAGCCAAGGCTGCGGCTGAAGAAGCCGGCCTGCCGCTGTATCGTTATTTCGGCGGCAGCGGCGCGATGCAGATGCCGGTGCCGATGATGAACGTCATCAACGGCGGCGCGCATGCTGACAACAACCTGG
>NZ_JBIIVN010000228.1:0-2636 GCF_044339385.1 Collimonas sp.
GTCCACAGTGCATCTTCCACGATCGGTTTGCCCATCTCTTCTTCAGCCTTATCTATATCAATGCCGGAGAGTAGCAGCTTGCCGGAAAAGTTAACAGCCCCTTCGGGCCTTTATGAAACCGTCTCTTAGTAATCTAATCATTCATGCTGGTCACAAGGAATACGACAATCAGCAACGCCAAGGTTTGGAAATATGCCGATATGTCGCCTATCATTTATCTCATCGGCTCAGGATATGCGCCTGCGGGGAGTTACAATTGAGGCTTGAGAAGCGGATGGGCGTTAAAACAGTGAAGCTGTCTGTATCCTGAATTGCTTCGCGAACTGAGATTGCAAGCGGATGTCGTTAGCGGATTCCACCCCCACTTTTTTATTTACACTGTGTCATTTCACAATTCAGCCCACGCCTTCGCAGTTGGCTCGCAAAGCGAATATAAACACAGCTAACCTATTGATTTAGAAAGTTTTTCCATGAGTCTCAAATGCGGCATCGTCGGTCTTCCTAACGTCGGCAAATCGACCCTCTTCAATGCGCTAACCAAAGCCGGCATCCCGGCGGAAAATTATCCGTTCTGCACCATCGAACCGAACGTCGGCATGGTCGAAGTGCCGGACCCACGCCTCAAGGCGCTGGCTGAGATCGTCAAGCCGGAGCGCATCCTGCCGGCGACAGTGGAATTTGTCGACATCGCAGGCTTGGTGGCAGGCGCATCCAAAGGCGAAGGCTTGGGTAACCAGTTTCTGGCGCATATCCGCGAAACCGATGCGATCGTCAATGTCGTGCGCTGCTTTGAAGACGACAACGTGATCCACGTGGCCGGCAAGATCAATCCGCTCGACGACATCGACGTGATTCAGACCGAGCTGGCATTGGCCGACATGGGCACAGTAGAAAAAGCCATTCATCGCGAAAACAAGAAAGCCCGCTCCGGCGACAAGGATGCTGCCAAGCTGGTAGCGCTGCTGGAACGCCTGATGCCGGAACTGGATCAGGCCAAGCCGGTGCGCGCCTGCGGCCTCGACGCCGAAGAAATGGCGCTGATCAAGCCGCTGTGCCTGATCACGGCCAAACCGGCAATGTATGTCGCCAACGTTTCCGACCACGGCTTCACCAACAATCCGCTGCTGGACCAGCTGACCAAATACGCAGCCTCGCAAAATGCCCCTATCGTAGCAATTTGCGCCGCCATCGAATCGGAAATCGCCGACCTGGACGAAGCCGACAAACAGGAATTCCTGGCCGACATGGGCATGGAAGAACCCGGCCTGGACCGACTGATCCGTGCCGCCTTCAAGCTGCTCGGCCTGCAAACCTACTTCACCGCAGGCGTCAAGGAAGTCCGCGCCCGGACCATCCGCGTCGGCGACACCGGCCCACAAGCAGCCGGCGTGATCCACACAGACTTCGAACGCGGCTTCATCCGTGCGCAAACCATCGCCTATGACGACTACATCAGCCACAAGGGTGAGCAAGGCGCCAAGGAAGCCGGCAAGATGCGTGCCGAAGGCAAGGAATACGTCGTCAAGGATGGCGATGTGTTGAACTTCCTGTTCAACGTTTAATTAAGTGCAATTAAGTTAAATCAAGATAAATTAATCTCAATTACACTTAATTAACCACAATTAATACATTCACAAAGACCGTCGCAACGTCCCCCTACAACGGGAGGCTGCGACGGTTTTTTTGCCTGTGATCTAGATTAATGGATTGCAACTGCATCAAGCTCGACAGCGGCGGCTGCTTCGCTCCAATGAACAAAACACGATGTGCCGCACTCTAACGACATGTGGCCGGCATGCGCAGCTTTCGCTCTTGCCACGTGACTGCAGGAGGACTCATGAACGCTGGATTGTTGGTGCAAACTCTGCTCGCCGCTACGCTTTGCGGCGCCTGTTCAATGCCTCTCAGACCAGACTTGTTAGGTGATCCGGCGCCGCTAACGGCCGCCACCCGCACTATCTTGATTGCCTCGGATACCGCATATGTGAATGTCACCGGTGGGGAAGTCGTGAAATTTGTGGTTGGCGACAAATCATTCGCGTGGAATTTCGACGCTGAACAATATCTAGGGCACTTCGATCTCAGCCAAGTGGCGCCGCCCGGCGTACTTGACCATTCAGTGAGCGCCTATGTCAGCCCCAATCCCCTGTATTCCGGCGCGGGGGTGGTGGCCGACGCGGCGGTGAGCGCGGGAATGACTTTAGCAGCGGCGGCCATGGCGGTGGCGGCGGCGGTCACAAGTAACAACTTCTATGACGCGATGCGACTCCATATTGCAAATAAGAAACAAGCACAGAGCCTCTGGAATATGTAACTGTGCTCTATATTTACAGTCCCTACTGTACATGCTGCGTTTAGCGGCTGCCAATTAGACTTTGATCGAATCGGCGCGGTGTGCGTGCGATGCGTCAAGTCCAGGGGTCAAAATTGAGCAACCAGAAGATTGAACAGTACAACCAACCGGCTGGCGGCTGGGGCGCGCTGAAGTATGTGGCTTTGCATCTACTGATGTTGCGGCTGACCGAAAATTGACCCAGCAAAGGGCATAGTGCTGATTCAAAATTGACCCAGGTGTTCTACTTGCCCTGTCTAATTTTTAGGCAGGAGATATAAGGTGATCACCATGGAAATGTTAG